>CAZPUW010000006.1:0-21548 GCA_964589795.1 uncultured bacterium | reverse complement strand
ATCCACCAAACCTATACCGCCCTATCACCCGCCCGTGTGTTGAAAAATACTTAATCTTTTACAAAACAATACTACAAAATACTCTGAAAATATTATTATCAGAGCTTTGTGTTAACATATTTTATATCTAATTTCTAAACAAATATACAACACTGATTGCAGTTACAGGAACAATAACTGATCCTTTGGCAACCAGTTGCATGATGCCCAGAAATTTCATCGTAAAATGGATTTTCTAAAAAATCCATGTCCACTTCCTTCACAACGACACTTGAAAAATCGTCGTCCACGAGATTCGAAACAAGGCTTAAATCATGTTCCGAAAAATCCTGTGTTTCCATTACATTCTCCCTCATTTTAGATTTATTTTCTTAGACTATAGTTTTTATGACTTTGTTGGTCAACACCATCTACAATATCTTTTAGAACTTTTTTGGCAATATGCTTTATTGAATCACAATCTGATTTATCAGCAAGTCTTCGATCAGGGCAGTCTCCAGCACAATGATATTTGCAAAAACAATTTTTACATTCTTCATATTCTAATACATTGTATTTATGCAATTTATTGATTTTATCATTATCTAAAACTACTCGACCACTATTCTCCTCTATAGTGCCAAAGACAAATTCCTCCGGAGCATTGTCTCTTTCGCAGGCAACAATTTGACCTTTAGTTGTTACTGTCCAATTTGGTATACCGATATTTGAGCAATGAACTGGTCTTAGTAAATTAAATTCTGTAGAAGCAGAATTCAATATAGTTACTTTCTTAGTTTTAGCATAATCAATCAAACTTGCTATTGCTTCTCCAAAGTCTTTTTGGTTCGGGGGTGTTACATCATTGTCAATTTTCATTCGACCCCGTCCAAATGGATTTAAATGCTCAAGACCAATTGCTTTTTCAGGAAATTCATCACTAATAAAGTCAATTATACTTTTTAGATATGGCATACTAAATTTACTAACTGTTGCTCTAAATGCAAAAGGGAAACCACTTTTGTAAAAGAATTTTGCAGTATCATATACTGTTTGAAATGAAGCACCACCATTAACTGTGGGTCTATGTTTGTTTTGAATAAAATCTGGTCCATCTAAAGAAAGGCTTACATTTAGAAAATTATCTATAACATATTGTCTTATAAAATCTCCGTAAAATCCATTAGTTGCCATTGTAAAAGAAACATTTTTGTTTTGTAAAGCAGCAATTTTTCGTGCATACGTTATTGAATAATTTAGTTCTTCAAATGCAAATGATGGTTCCCCACCACCATTGAAGTTAATGCTTATATATTTTGCTGAAGAAACAAAATTGAAGTATGAATCCATTATAGCAGATATTGTTTGCTTTGACATTGTGTTCTTTTTATGCGGTTCGCCTGCTGAAGCATGACAATAAACGCATCGGAGATTACAGTTGTCTGTTATTGCCAGTGATAATTCAGGTGTTGCTTCATGTAGATTTTGCAAAACTTCATTCATGTTAATATATTTTCTATTGTTTAACATGGCTATAAAAGTTTTTTTTAAGTTTGTCGTATCTTTTTTAAGTAATATATTCGCGGCACTTGTTGGAACCAACCCTAAATAACTTCTTAGTGGTGCATAGACAATTTTCCTTGTCGGATCGGTTCCATATTCAACAATAAAAAATTCTTCAGAAGTATTATCGTTTCTTTCATACATCTACGTTGACCCCTAGATAAAAAAACTTTATTGATAAATTGATGCGCTTTGCAAAAAAACATAGTTTTAAAGTCGCAAAAACGTTTTTCAAAAAAATGTGTCCAGAAACATAGAGTTTCATCGAGTTAAAAAGCTTCTAAAATCGGAAAGCTAAATTGATCGAAGTCGCAAGTTTAGAACATCATGCGACCTCGGTGAGTAAATTGAATACTCTTCTAAGTGCGATTGGCAAAAAAATGTGGCTTCGTACCGCTCTTGTACATATCGATATCGCCAATCATGCCATAAAGTTTTATTTGTAGCGTCTCTCGATGACTCATTCTTTCGAAAGAGATTCTGTCAAGACAATATACAAAAATTTATTGCCCTTCAGAAAACTGTCTGGACACTCGAAGTTTGTTGGAGACAGTTTTAGAAATACCAGCAATTGTAATTGCAAGGTAGCTCTGAATTCGTTTGACGCGACGATTCATGAACTGTATTTTAAATAATGGCGAAAGAATTAGCCAACAAGCGCACCATCGTTTACGTTAGAGAAATGCCCTACAATCCACAGCAATTATCGACAAATACCAGTAATCAAATAATACATTGATAATACATCCAAACAAAATTCGGTACGACCCACGACCCACAACCCACAACCCACAACCTATCACCCTTTTTTATATCTTTCCTTCTGTTCCTTCGTCATCTTTTCCGTTGCATACTGGAAAATCAATCGCGCCGATTTGTCTTTCCATTGCAACAACAGCGCTTCCACCGGCTTCGGTTCGACTTTCCACGCTTCCCGTAAAAACCATCCCAACCCTTGGTGAACGACCCGCTCCTCATCCATCATCAGCGGTTCAACCAGTGGCAACAATTCTTTTACCGGCACTTTGAGCTTTTTCAGAAATGTAATCAGTGATACCGGCAGCGCTCTTCGCTTCCATTGCGATTTCGCTTTCACCCATCCCGCTAAATCCGTAGTAGTCACAATCTTCTTGGTATAGAATTCGATTAAGACACCACCGCACAGCGAATCACAATGTCCCCAATTCTTGATCCCACCTTCCAACCATTTCGTGATATGCAGGAATGTCGCTTTTGTAAATTCAGTTTTATATGTAAGCAGGACATGGTAGGCGAAGGTGTTCTCCTCGAACATCTTACCTTGCATCAATAAATCGCCGAGCGCGAGAAATCCTTCCAGTCCAAGTTGTTCGCCGTATTTCTTGACGATACCTTCTTCGATTTCGCGATAATCTTCACTCGATACCCCGTAACCGATATACCCCTCTTTGAAGTACCGGCTGTATTTCGTAACAATTGCGGGGTCGGCTTTCGCTTTATATGCTTTGCGTATCTCAGCAACGATATTGTTCAGGAGTGCTTCGGATGGAATTGGCATATTTGCCTCTTTTCGTTAGTGGTTGTCAGAAGTAGTTATACAGAAAACTCCGGTAAACCTAAAACCTTTTCAGTGGTGTCCCACGCAAGTTTCGCGTCATTCACATTCGTACATTTCGGTCGCAGGTGTATCTCTTTTTGTTTGTATGCAAACACTTGTCCTTTACTTCCAGCTAAGTCGGGATTTGTCGCACACCACAGCAATCCCGACACCCCAACCTCAATCGGATTCAGCAACAACGACCCAAATGTTTTTAACAAAGTGCTGATAATGAATCCCCCTTGATTCACATTCTCAGTCAGTGTCCCCCCCGGATCCGCTCCCAGCGTTGTTACGTTCGAATATGAAGTTCCGGCGACTCTCCTCGAATATTCCTGAAGAAATAAAAGTAGTAACACTTTGCTATTCGGACTCGCATTCGCTCGTGAGAATCGTTTTTCATTCTCACTTGCGTGTGCTACCATTTCCAAATCCATTTTCGAGAATGGATTGTGGTACGCCCCGATTGCCGCTGTACCGATTATTCTTCCATTGGGCGATAATGAGTGTCCCGTTGTCAACAGATGGGTGAGCAAAAAGTGTCCGATATAATTCGTCGCGCAGGTTCGTTCCAGTCCATCTTCGGTCAGTTGGAATGGTACTCCGAACACCCCGGCATTCAAAAACAAATAGTCGACTGTCTCGTTATTTTCTTTGATGCTTTTCGCAAGCACGTGTATCGTTTTCATCGAAGCTGTATCGCACTTCCGGAATTCGCATCGCTTCACCGCTTCCATTCCAATCGAATCACTAAACGATTTTATTACTTCATTCGTCTTTTGTTCATTCCGGTTTGCCATCAGCACTCGCGCACCCCGTAATGCCAGCACCCGCGCGCATTCGCGTCCGATGCCGCTGCTCGACCCCGTGACGAGCGCAGTTTTACCCGTAAGGTCGATTCCTTCGGTTACTGTGAGTGTTGTAGCTTTCATCGCAGAGAAGGTAAATGGTAGGAGTTAAATAGGCAATGAGTGCCAATATTTTTCGACGTTTTTTTTGAGGTCTTCGTTAGTACCGTTATTTTTTATTATTCTGCTTGCCAGCGGAATTTTTACCGCTTCGTCCCATTGTGCCGCACGCCGTCGTTCGATTTGTTCATCACTCAATCCTCGCGCGTGCAACCGCTCCTGCACAATTTCCGGTTCCGCAGTTACCAGCCATACTTCATTGAAATCCGTATGCCTGCCATACTCGAATATCAACGCCCCATCTAACACAACCACCGGCTTTCCTGCTGCGGCGTGTGCATTCATTTTCGAGCGTGTTCTCGCCACTAACCGTGAAGAAATAATCGCATTAAAATCCGATACTGCCACCGCATCACCAAAAAGAAGTTGGGCAAACTTTGGGCGATCGAATGTCCCGTCCGAGCGAAACAACCCCTGACCAAACCGTTCCGTGAGTGCTTTGCGGTATTCTGCGTCCTCGTTCGCCATCGCATGCGCTTCTACATCCGAATCGACAACACCCGCCCCCAATTCCGATAATATTCTCGAAACGGTACTCTTGCCCGAACCAATGTTGCCGGTTACACCCAGCCAAAATGGTTTCATCGGACGATTGCCACCTTTCCCTTAACGCTTTTACTTCCTTTTTGTGCTACAATGAGATAAATACCCGATGAGGCATGTGCGCCATTTCCATTCGTCCCATCCCAAATTGCACTGCCAGTTGCCGGATCTGAAATCAACGTTTTAACTCGCATTCCCGACAGCGAATATATGTTTACTTTTGTATCGCTTGGTAAACCCGCTATCACAATCTGTTCGCCTCTGTCCGGTCGCGCTGGATTCGGATAGATAAACAACGACTGCAACTCGGTCGGCTGAGTTGAGATGACACGCGAAGCGTAATTTGGATCGAGCGCAACACCGTTTCGCGAATGTAATGATGGTAATACCGTTACTTGGTATGTAACACCCAACGACCCAATTGGCGTGTGGGACGATGGTGTCAATCGGATCGTTACAGAATCGATTGCATCTGCCCGACTGACAACAATATTCGGAGATATTTGAAATGCCGAATCCGACAATGTCGCAACATCGTAAGAAAGCGACATTGTTACAACAATCGTCTCCCCTTGAACTTTTGCATTGGATAAGAAAAACCGCGTAGTAACCAGTGCCGGAAAAGAGACCGTGACAGCATGTGCACCGGACAGTGGCGTTGTTTCAAAATCGGTAATATTCCCCACCGTCAATACGTAATTTCCCGAATCCGGTCGTGGATCAAAACGTAATAATAATTGCGCCCCCTCATGGCTCGGTAAAACGCTCACTGGATAAGTTGCGGCACCAAGCCGGAATCGATTCGGAAATTGTGCCACAGGATTTATCGGTTCGGAAAAAATAATTCTAATAAAATTATCCGCTTCATACTGTGCCGATAAAATAACCGGTGCATGATTTGGTCGTGCCGAAACAGTTGCAGTAAACGCGCCAAGCGGTTGCGCCCGTGTCGGGTCATATGCCGCCACAGCATAATGGTAGGTTTGAGTAGTATCTGTTGCCAGTGAATCGAGATAACTGCTTCCAATAATATTCGTGACTGTATCGAATGGCGCATTGCCTGCACTGCGAATCAGTCGGTACGATGTCGCTCCGCTTACTGGGTTCCAACTTAGTTGAACGTGAGCGGTATCCAACGGTTGTGCAACGAACCCGGAAGGCACTAACGGTGCGTTTGTAATCGAACCGCCCCATTCGAGAAATTTAAACTTCGTTCCCGTATTGTACACCAATTCAGGTCGTCCATTATTACGGACATTGAACAACGCAACCGTATTCGAACGGCAATCCATCGCTTGATACACTATTCGCCAATGATGGGTAGCGTCGACACTCATCACCAATAAGTATGGCGACGCGCTGATAAAAATCTCTTTTTTCCCGTCGCCGTCGATGTCTCCCGATTCAACCCCTGCATCGAATGATCGCGGATCATTTGCGCCGTCTATTGTCAAAGAATCGCACCGCACCGGTTTACGGTTTACCGCATCATACCGGTACAAATAAAATACCCATTTTTTTAACGGCGCTTCATGTTCAGTTGTCACCCGTGAAGCTGTCTGATACCCCGCGACAAAATCATCGATGCCGTCGCCATCGTAATCACCGACATCGAGGTAATCGGTCGCATCTCCTTCACCCAACGAATCATTCCAGATATTCTGCCAGACGGTGACCGGATTGGTTATCCGTCGGGATAAAATGATGTTACCGTCAACATCTCCCCATAATCCGACAATCGAACCCGATCCGATAATATTCCCGATACGGAACCGCGGTCTGCCTAATCCATTATTCGTATCGACCGGATTGTGTATTGTATAATCCAATATCGGAGTGTAACCACTGGGGTTGTTCCAGATGATGGTCCATGCTTCGTACGTATTGTTTCGGCGTTGAATAAAATTTCCTGTGTGGTCGATTGGATCGAAATCGAAAAGTCCCGCACCGTACGAACCTAATGTATCCCGCGGTATCAACGTGTGGCGAATATCCGGGTCGGGATAATGTTGTCCCGTAATCGAATCGAACGACACCGTGTGCGTGTGAATTCCCGTAATACCGCTAACCCGTATCATTAGTTCGGGAATGCCGTCCCCTGTTACATCGTGTGCATCTTGAGCAATCGCTCTCCCGTAATAAACCTTACGGGCAAATACGCTGTCCTGCCACTCGAAAAGCCAAAGTGAATCGTATGCATTACTTGAATTGTACACATTTAAAAGTACGTCGGGTCGATTTGAGCTGTTCCACACCACTTGCTTCCCGAGTAAATTACCATTCGGTAGCGAAATGTTTGGTAATTCGATTAACGGCCATGACGATTGTATCGGTGGTAATGCCGGAACTATCATTGTATTTGATACTCGCGTCATTCCACTCAAATTCGTGAATACAAATTGAATGCTGTCTCCCGGTAGTAAATTGTCATCGGGTGTAGCCGCAAGTGCATGTTGCGAATCGATATAGGGGAATGGTTTTGTTAATTGAATACCACCTCTCATCCACTGAATCGAAGCGCGCGTTTGATCATCCACTTTCGCCTCGAATCGCCACCCCCACTTACCGCTTACCAAAGCTGGAACGATTGCTGTGCGTAAAATATTCGGGCTGGTCACGTCACGTGTAACCACCACTCGTGTTTCGTATGGATTACCATCGATTACCGTAGCGATGAGTCGAATTGTAAAAATCGTGTCAGCTAAACTCACATGGATAAATCCGAGTGGCTGTTGTACAAGTTGCGTTGTACTGGTTCGCACCGTATGCCACTGCGTTGGATTGTTTCCGCTGCCGTAAGACAGCGACCATGAGACCAATCGCGGTCCCGCCGCTGTACCCGATACCGTTAGTGTATCGACTGCGAGTGTCGTTCCATCCGATGGCGATAAGATTCGTACTTCTGCTTCGCGGGGTGTGTTAACTGCTCGTGCCGCGTTCAACAATCCGTGTCCAAATTCTACATCCCAACCCGGATCGCCGCCGTCATCCGCAGAAACGCAAAGAATCGTTTTCACTTCAGATGGGTTAAGTGTAGAATCGCGTGTGAGTACAAGTGCCGCTGCTGCGGAAACGTAAGGTGCCGAAAAACTCGTTCCATTGTCACTGCCATAACCACCTCCCATTTCCGTCGTAATAACGTCCGCACCCGGAGCAAGCAATGCGAGTGTGCTACCGTAAGTTGAAAAGCTTGCACGAAATCCGTGGCGTTCCGATGCGCCAACTGATATTACCGCTTCATAACCTGATGGGTAGTGTTCGGTCATGTCACCAGAATTACCTGCCGATGCCACCAGAACCATTCCTCGTGATCGTGCATATTCTACCGCGTCACGAAGAAGTGGTGCAACCACGTCGTCACCGAACGACATATTGACGACGCGACATCCGTTTTCCGATGCGTAAATGAGCGCCGCAGCAACATTATCTTCGTCAAGAAATCCGTTTTCATCGCCGGCGCGAAGTATCATTAACCGTATATCCGGTGCGAGGCCGATAATACCCACGTGATTCGCTGCCGCCAATGCGCAGCCGGAAACCTCCGTGCCGTGTCCGTATACATCGTGAAGGTCGTTGTTATTATCGACGAAATTCCAACCGTGAATATCCCCGGCAAAACCATGTTGCCCGACGTTTGGGTTAATCCAAAGATTCGGTACCAAATCGGGATGAGTAGTATCGACACCCGTATCGATTACACCAAGAAGAACTCGCGGTGAACCTGTCGTTACTTGCCACGCCTCGAATGCATGCGTTTGAGTTAATGCCCATTGACGATAAGTCAATGAATCGGGCTGTGGTACATTGTCGAGTGTAAGTCGTCGCATCCGGTATGCGTATTGCGTGACACCCAATGCTTGTATCGTATGTAGAACAACATTTTCACTACCCGGTGTAACCCGTATTTTCCGCCACGAAGAGAAAGTAGAAAAAGTAGCGTCGTCACTCGTTGGCGTTAACGATGAAGGTATCGCCGACACCATCGATTGCACGTTGGAAATACTGCGAATGCTGTCAATAGCCGAGGCAGGCGCACTATCGTTGACTCGAATCAAAATCACACCGGGTACTTCACCCGCGCAAACAATCCGCGAAGAAAAAGTATTGAAACAAAACAATGCGAGTAGTATAAAAAGCGAAGTGGATGGAAAGGGGCGGGATAATTTATTTGAAGGGACAATTGTATTACGGTCTACCGGCTGCATACACCTTCCAAAACTGTAAATTGCGCTTTGAAACACTTCCGGCAACTCCAAAATCCACCATCTGATTCTAAACTTGAGTTGCCGGATTGTCATTATAGTATGATTAGCTCTTTTGGTGCCTTATTCAGTGGCTTTGCACCTTTGCTCGTCAGTAACACGTCGTCTTCGATTCGGATACCACCGAAATCGTCGATATAAATTCCCGGTTCAATGGTAAAGATCATATTCGCTGCAAGTTTGTTCGTATCGAGTGAGCTGATGCGTGGCCAACTATGAACGTCGATTCCTAACCCATGCCCCAACCCGTGTCCAAACCGCTCACCATAACCGGCCTTAGTAATTATATTGCGCGCTACTGCATCCAGTTCCGATGTGCGCATTCCAATTTTCGCCGCGGTGATAGCTGACGTTTGCGCTTTCAAAACAAGAGCGTACAATTCACGTTGTTGTTTGTTCACTTTGCCAACTGCGACTGTCCGTGTTAAGTCGGACGCATAACCACCGTAGTAACAACCAAAATCGAGTGTAACTAATTCTCCGTTTGCGATTTTTTTACTGCTTGCCCTGCCGTGTGGCAATGCGCCGCGCTTACCGCTTGCGACGATTGGTTCAAAGCTGTCGCCGTCCGCTCCGAATTTTCGGTGCCAGTAGGTTATCTCTGCACCAATATCCAATTCGCGGACACCCGGCTTTATCATCGGTAACACTTTTTCGAAAACGGAATCAGTTATCGCAATCGCTTTCTTATGAAGTTTAATTTCACCTTCATCTTTGATTGCCGACAATGGTTCAATCACGTTGGACACTGCGATTAATTCCGTCTTTTGCCACACTCGTTTTAACGCTTCCGATTGTTCTAATGTAAACGCACCACCTTCAACCAATAATTTTGTCGGTGCTTTAATCGCTTTATTCGTTTCCAATTCACTATAGAACGATCGTTTGTATATAATGACGTCGGCACCTTCGATTTGTTCCGCGGCTTGCGATTCATATCGGAAATCGGTAATGAATTGCGCTTTGTGGTGAGAGATAAGCAATGTACCCGCCGAACCCGAGAACCCGCATAACCAACGGATATTCGAGAGCCGTGTCACCAGCATCGCGTCGACTTTGCGCTTGATAAGTTCCTTTTGTATCGTTTCAATCCGCTTCTTCATTCTGTCTCCGGGAAAGAGGTTGCGTTGATGCCAACGCCTCAAGTTCTGCCAATCGCGATTTAAATTCGGCACGTTCCGGTTGGATTCTCAACAATTCGCGGTAAACTTCCACCGCGCGGTAGTAATCGTTCTGTTGTGCATACAATTCTGCAATCGTTCGTGAAACCAACGGTCGAATTTTCTTGCGTGGTTTTGTGTCCGTGCCTTCGATGTCACTATTCGGTTGTTCCGGTAATTCATTCGCTAAGGATGGTGCCGGGGCAGTGGTGACGATTTCCGAAAAAGAGAAAGGGTCAATTTCTTCGGAAACAACCGGCTTTACCGAAATCGGTGGCGATGTGTGCCTGAAATCGAATGGATCGGGACTCCCATCATCTGGCCGTAATGCTATCGGTTCGACATCGACGATTGACGGAGGGTGTTCTTCATCATGCATAACCGGGGTGTCCGCCGTATGCCACACTTGGTCTTCCAGTGTTTCGTGAACATGCTCTTCTTCGGCTATCCCGGTGACTTCTTTTTTCGACTCCGAAAAAAATTCCAACATTGTTTCAAGGTCGGAATCAATCTTTGCTTTCAGTTCCGATTCAATCTCTTCAATCGGTGGGATGTATGGTTCGAACGAATCGAAAATCGGGGGTTCCGGAACAATCATATCTTCCGGTTTCGTCGCCTCGCCATGAAAAACCGCTACCGAAATATTTTCTGTAATTGAATCTAATTTCCGTTTCGGTTCGAAAATGGAAACGCTTGGTCGAATTGGCGGTGCCGGAGGCGAAGGTTTTTCTTCATTCTCCGGTTTTTTCCGCAATGCATTGAGCGACGCGATAGTCTCATCTAATTTTTGTTCTAATATTTCACCCGTCAAAAGCGATGCTGCAACGGTATAGAGGAAGAGACCGTCATTCAAATGTCGGATATATTTGTCGGCGTGGTCTGGTACAAAGTTTTTTAATTGGCGGGTAATCTCATTCATCAGCTTTTTTTCGATTGCTGCATCGAATGGATCAAGTTGGAACAACTCTGCCCATAATCTCAGCGCCGCGTCGATTTCACCTGCCCGTTCATATAATTCTGCAAGCAATGCTGCACCATATCGGTCGAAACCTACTTTTTCCAGCATCGCCGTCAAGTGCATTACCGCGTCGTTTACTCTGCCGGTTTCCGCTAACGCATGTGCCAGCATCCATTGGCCCGGCATGTAGTCGGGAAAACCGTTCACCCCTTTAACGGCAACCTTGAGCGCGGTTTTTGGTAGCTCGGCATACAGATAGTCTTCGACGACGCGAGCGAACATCCTTGGGTAAGAAGTGCTTAACCCACGGCGTTTGCGTATCAGTTTTTTCTCAATGCTGTTCACGTCTATCGGCTCTGTTCCTGTAACCGTTTCATTCGTAGCGCGGCGACAATCCAGTCACCACGCGCAGTCAACCATTGCTGTTCTGACGTTAACCGATCTTGTTGCGCTTCGACTAAATCCCGCGAAGATACCGTACCCGAGTTAAATCGGCTCATCGTCATTGTTTCACGTAATTTAGAAAGTTGTAAAAGCTTTTCCGCACTTACAAGCCGTTCTTTCGCATCTTGAAGTTTTCTGATGGCATCACGCACCGCTCTATCCGCGTCCCGCAATGCATCGCGGTAATTTATCTCTTGCTCCCGGAGGTTTAACTTCACCCGCTCCTGCCTGAGAAAGAATTCGTTGCGGTCAAGTAAATCCAAAGTTATCTGGATTGCCCCCCCTTTCGATTCCGAAATGTTGTCACGGGCCGCAGCTCTATCCGCACCCACTCCATCCCACGATTCGAACAACCTACCTTCAACTTGCAATGGCAAAGGAAACCGTTCCGCTTTCGCCGAACGGGTCGCTTCTTCAAATGCGTAACGGGCAATTTTCGACTCCGGCAATTTCGAGGGATCGATTTCAAAAGTAGTCGTGGTATCGATTTCCGGTAATTGCGGGTCGCTGGGAATTGTAGTCTCAGTACCGGGGGCGAGTCCCAAGCGGCTTAGGAACTGGTCGCGTGTCCCTTCGAAACCCCGAATGGAAGATGCCGCTCCCATTATCCGTTGCAACGCTGATACTTCAATCGTTAGATATTCTGTTTGTGGTATTAATCCCGCTTCGAATTTCCGCTTGGCCAAAGCCCGGGAAGAGTCGGCGAGTGCGGCGTCGATTTGCGTTAACTTGTTTTGGCCGTCCGCATTCAAAAAACCAACGTAATCGCTCAACAATGACAACTCGAATTCACGTTCCTTGACGATTCTTTGTTGTTCAGTCTCTTGTAATTTCAAACCGGCGTTTTTATAGGTTATCCCCGTCGGATTACCCGAAAGTATTTGCCACCGTAAATCAGTTTGATACGAAAGTCCATACTCCAATACTTCCGGATCTCCACCAACCGAATAACGATGCTTCCATTCACTGCCGTTTGCGTTAAACTGGACTCCGAACGGTAATTCTTGTGAGAGTGTAAGTCCGAGTGAATTGCGCTTGTCCAGATTATGTACCCATTTGTTCAAATAACTCGAGTCGGATGGGTTGTAGAACAATTGTTCTTGTAATGATTGTGTTTGACTCGGGTAATCCGAATTGGCCTGCAACTTCGGCCAATAACTTCGACGGTCGAGTGTACTCGAGATAACACCGATACGGTAGTCGTTCCGAATCCGCAACGGTTCTGCACCGTGCTTTTGAGCGAGTTCTTGCACCGTCGGCCAATCAAGCGTGATGGCGAATGCCGACGTACAGAATAGGAAAAATGCCAGGATTGTTTTATTCACTCTTTTTCGTTTGCTTCTTGAAGAATTTTGCGGGCTTTTCCATTACTCCCATCCAAATAACAACACATAATCCCAGTAATGAAAGTTTGATGCCCCAATTGGGCATCGTAAACAAATTAAATATGCAGAGTATCGTTATGATAATCGCGATAAAGATTCGAGTAATTGGTTGACGCTCTTCTGCCATACCCGTTCCCTTGCTTATTTCCTTTCAACCGCTATAGCGTAATGCATCGATTGGGTCTAATCGCGCCGCTTGTTTCGCCGGGAAAAATCCAAATACCATGCCTACTCCGACTGCGACGACCAGCGACACCAATACTGACCAAACTGTTATTACTGTTACCCATCCCGCCGTTATCGTTACGATGTAAGCGAGTACAATTCCCAACAACATCCCGATGATGCCGCCGCCACCCGAAAGCAACGCTGCTTCGGTAAGAAATTGCCGGGCGATTTCCCGTTGCGTCGCTCCCATCGCACGGCGGATACCAATCTCATTCGTCCGTTCCAATACCGATGAAAGCATAATGTTCATAATACCGATACCACCCACTAACAGCGATATTCCCGCGATTGCTGCCATAATGATGGTGAATGTCCGCTGTGTGCGGCGGCTTTGAGCGAGCAGTTCTTCCGGTACGATTACTTTGTTGTCGGGAGCGTTGCGATGTCGACGGGCAAGAATTTGTTCGATGATTTTCGCACCCGGTGTTACTGCATTCTCCTCTTCCATCTGTACGAGCAGTAACTGGACGGAATTGGGTTTATTGGTTCCCATCAGCAATCGCGATGCTGTTTTCAATGGAACGAAAACTTCTTTATCCGGTTTCCAATCCGGTAGTCCCGGTATTTTCAAAGTAACCGCTGTTGCTTCAAGGATTCCCACTACCCGGTATGGATCTTGTTTGATGGTAACAAATTTCCCGAGTGCCCGTTCCGCTGGAAACAATTCCTTTGCCGCTTCGGCACCCAACACGACCACCCTTGCGCCTTCTACCTCATCTAACGCATTTAGAAACCGTCCCAGCCGTATCGTTCGATTCGTTGCATCAAAATACTGCGGTTGTGCTCCTACAATCGAAAGGCCTTTGGCGGTATGGGTCGCACTACGGACATTCTCGGTCTTTCTAACTGATGGTGCGACCATCGAAACTGACGGTGCGATGTGCGCGATTGCATCGCCGTCTTCTTGAATCAATCCATCGGGATTTAATTTCTTGGCATCGTCGGCTTGATCTTCTTCTACTTTCGAAATTACATACACGTTTCGAAGGCCTAATTGTTCGATGGATGATATCGCGTCTTGCTTCGCCCCTTCCGTGATAGCGAGCATCGCTATCACTGCCGCTACACCGAAAATCACCCCCAAAGAGGTGAGTACTGAACGTAATCGATGCGCGCGAAAACTTGCCAAACTGTCTTGTATCGACTGTTTGGTTGTCTGGACTGTTTTCTGAAAGCGTTCGCTACCGTACACGTTTCGTTATCTGCTTTGCCGCTGAATTGTCTGGTTTCGACTGTTCGTCCGCCTTTGCTTTTTGGCTGAGTAAACGGACTTTTTCACCCGGTTCAACGCCGCTCTTAATTTCAACGAAATCGTCGTTTCGTTTTCCTAATGCGACTTTTGTACGGGTTGCGCTGGTACGGCCAACCACCCAGACAAAACTGCTCGAATCCATTTCTACCGCGTCGATGGGTACATATAAAACATCTTTTAATTCATCAGCAAGAATAGTGACTGTGCTCGACATTCCCGGCTTCATGAGATTCGAAACTGAATCGACAGCGACAACTACATCAAATACTTTAATATCAGGGTCGGAATCTTTTCTCTTAGCCAATACCGCCACATCTTTAACATGACCGTGGAACGGTGGATCGGGAAACGCATCTAAAATAACTTTTGCCGGTTGGCCCTTCTGAATTTTCGCTACGTCGATTTCATTCACTTCAATCTTTACTTCCAATTCACTTAGGTCGGGAATTTCCAATATCGACTGTCCGCGCCACGGTTGGTCGCCGACCTGTACTTTCGACATTGTACTCCCTTTCCAAATTTCCTGGTACACCACTAAACCCGGTTGTTTAGCCACGATACTCAGTTCCGCTAAATCCGCCCGTGCTTTTTCTAAATCCGATTGGGCTTGCTTGACTTTAAGTTTCAATGAGCGTTCATCCGCGGAATCGGAAACGGCTTGCGCGAGAATTCGCTCTTTCGCTTGTTGGAAGGCGATTTCTGCCTGCCTCATCGCCAACTGTTCTTCCTGCTTCTTTACATCCGCCTCAAATTCCATCTGTTGCAGTTGCAACCGCGCTTGCTTGTATTGCGCATCCGCCGATTCCGAATCCCCTTTCGCTTTCGAACGGTTCGAAATCATTTCTGATTGGAATTTTTGTAAACTCGCTTGGGCAATCTCTAATTCTGCTTCTTTGTCGTCGATTTTTTTCTGCAGTTCAGTCGGATCAAATTGAATCAACATGTCTCCAACCTTGACCGTCGTTCCTTCCGGTACCATGTTGATAATCTGGAGACTCGTTTGTGCTTTCGGTGCGACTATGGATACCGACTTCACTGCGCGTATTGCACCGCTTTCTACTACCTCGATTTTCAGCGTTCCCTTCTTTACTTCTGCTATCGCATATTCTTCTTTCGTTACAAAGAAAATGGAATACAAAAAGTAGAGAACGAGGATTGCTACCGGAACGGAGAAATACCAGCGTTGTTTGCTGATACGCCACAACTGGTTGATTCGAATTCGAATGGAAGGATATTTTTCTGTAGTGGGTTCGTTATCGCTCACAATTCACGCACCTGTACGAAGTTAGTTTTACCTGCGATATTTGGCGGCCAACCGCCGGTTACAATTACGCGGTCGCCGGTCGTTAAACCGAATTTTCCGCGAATTGCTTGTAGTGCCGCCTCAATCGGATGGTCACCGAAAGGAATTTCGATTCCATTGACACCCGAAACCAGCGTTAATTTACGCAGAACACTGGTATTCGAGGAAGCTGCGATGATTTTTGTCCGTGGCCGAAATCGTGCAACTCTTCTCGATGTTAAACCACTTGCCGTCGGAGTAATAATCGCATCCGCTTGCAAATCAAGCCCTATCCAAGCCGCGCCTCGCGCAATGGCTTCTTCCGTTTCACTCTTTCCACCGCGACGTCGCAACATGATTTCAGTGTCGATATCCCGTTCTGCCTCGACAATGATTTTTCCCATAACCTCTATCGCTTGTATCGGATGTTTGCCCGACGCGGTCTCTGCTGATAACATCACCGCGTCCGTGTGTTGCCAAACCGCATTCGCCACGTCTGATGCCTCCGCCCGTGTCGGACGGTTTGCCTCAATCATTGACTCCAGCATTTCCGTTGCGGTCACTGCAATTTTACCCGCTGCGAGAGAAGTCGTGAGCAATTTCCATTGAAGAATCGGAACTTCTTCCAATGGAAGTTCTACACCTAAGTCGCCCCGCGCCACCATAATCCCGTCAAATGCGTCGATGATTTCGTGCATGTGCTCCATTGCTTCGGGGCGCTCGATTTTCGCCATAATCCATGCGGTGCTGTTGCGCTCCACCAGCGCTTCCCGTAATGTCTTTGCTGCATGTGGACTGCGTACAAACGAGAGTGCGACCCAATCAACTTCTGAACCGACCGCATCGAGTGCCGAAATGTCTTGTGGTAATAAATCCGGTAAATCGAATCGAGTTCCCGGAAGGTTGATTCCCTTTTTTGTAAAAATTGGGCCCGGTGCTACCACCACTGCAGTGATGGATTTCGCACTTACCGTTTTTACTTCGGTGCGGACACGTCCATCGAACAATAATATCGGTTCACCCGGCTTCACTTGCCGTACAAGCTCCCAGTCCCCTGCCGGAATGCCGTCCGTTTCTCCATCTGGTACAAACGTTACCGTCTCACCCAATTTCAATTCGAGCCCTTCCGGTGGCAAAGTCCCACACCGTAGTTTCGGGCCCGGTAGATCGAGTAAAATCGCAACGTACTTACCGGAAGCTTCCGATGCAGCGCGTAACTTGGGTATCCATTCTATGAGTTGGTCGGGCTTTCCATGAGATGCATTAAGCCGGAACGCATTCGCGCCCGATTCGATCATTAGCCGTAACGTTGCTACTTCAGTACAGGCGGGTCCGACTGTGGCAAGAATTTTTACATGACGGTATCGATCCATTTTTACCTCAAACGAAAAATAGAATCAACTTCATCGGTGAATGGAAAATTTACTTTCCGGTGATTACAAAACGTCTTCAACCCGCACACCATCGCCGTCAATGATGATATAGTGGCTTGGGATGTCGGTCCAACATCCCGTATTGTAATAATCGTGACCGTTGATTACCTGATGCCCTGCTTTATGGGTGTGACCGCAAATTACCACGTCATAATGGTGTTTCATGCTGTGATGAATGGCTTTTTTCGCTACTTCATCCGCGAGACGCAACCACCCTTTTGACAACTGTTTGATACCACGCGCCAACTTTTGGTTCTGCATATCAAACTTTTGGATACCATAATAAACAGCACTCGCAATTTCACTGATGATAACATTTTTCGTCAGAAAAACATCGAACTGGTGCCCGTGAATGGCGCAGAATCGTTTACCGTTTTGTGTCCACACATATTCATCGACCAGAGGTACGCCGATTAAATCCGCCATAATCTCCGCTACATGCCAGTCGTGGTTGCCGCGCACCCAGACAATTTCGTATTGGTCGGACAGTGCCCGGATTTTCGAGATAACTTTCCAGTGGTCCTTCGGTAATCGTCCCAATTTGTTACCATCAAAAATATCACCCAACAAAATCAACCTTGTCATCTTTTCTGATTCGTAAACGTCCAACAATTGATGCAGCACTTTCGCCCGGCTTACTTTCGATCCCAAGTGTACATCGGAGATGAGGAACGTTTTATCCATACCATTCTCAAATACTAAAAAATTGTTGATTACTTCCTTACTCTCACTAACATCACGATGCCGATAATCGTGAACAAAAAGTCCGCTATCCAAGCCGACACGAACGGCGACAGTTCTCCCGAATACCCGTAAATTTTTGCTATCTGAATGATACCATAAAAAAGAAAGCTCACAAATAGTCCGATACCGAACGAGAAAATTACTCCGCTTCTCCGTTGTACCGCCGCAATCGGCACGCCTAACAAAACAATAACAATCGCCGATGCCGCCATCGCAAGCTTACTCCATAGTTCAACCAACCACCTCGTCGTATCGCTCCCCGTGATTTCTAACTTATCGATGAACCGCTTTAAATCGTTGTAACCCATTTCTTCCGGGCGTACGGATAAATCAGTAAATGCAACCGGCGTCAACGAAATTCCGCTCATCTTTTTCTCTTTGAACGGTTCCGTTGTTTCGACACCATTAGCCCATGTCCGGGAATAACCGTTATAAAACACCCAACCGGTGCTTGAATCCCAATGGGCGCGGTCGGCATCGGTGCGCTCGCTTAGTCCAATGCCCTTGCCTATTTGAAGGGTCGGTCGGTAACCGTTGTGTGTAATCTCATTCCACTGTTCCATGTGGAAGAAACGCCCTTGTCCCTCAAGCAGGTAAATACGGTCCGATCGCACCGTCGATTTACGCGGAAGTTTTTTCACTTCCACCCGCCAGATTTCCATTCGCTGCTGATTCAATCCTGGCATCAGATATTCACCAAACCAGAACAGTCCACACGCGATGACGATACTCATTATCCACAACCGCGTTGAAATCCACCATAACGAAACCCCCGATGCCCGCATTGCAACTAACTCATGAGTATTGATAAGACCACCTATAGTCGTCAGCGTCGCAAGAATCATTGCGACCGGAAAAACGAGATAGGCAATGTACGGCACATACAGGTAGTAGTATTCAACGATGTATTTCGTAGCAGCTTTACTGTCGAGAAATTTGTCCATATTCTCGATTAAGTCGATAACAAGAAACACGAGTACTGCCGCCAACAACGCAAAAATTAACGTGCGCATAAACCGGAAGATGAGGAAGCGGGTCAGGATGGTCATAGTTCTTCGGTTCCCTTTTGCCCAATGCTGCTCGTTTGCTGTCGCTCACGTAACAACCGCTCCGCGGTCTCCTTGTCGAACGTTTCGTCCCGTTCCATATCTTCGGTACCAACGCGCTTCTTCATCAACTTTGCCGGTAATAGCTTCAATGCCGTCCCTTGTTTCAATGTGGTAAACAGTAAAATCAATCCGATAATCGCCATCAGGATATTTGGTAGCCACATCGACAACCATGGGGTAATTACACCTCTATCGGCATAATCCTCCCCACCGATGAGAAACACCCAATAGAGCAGAAAAAACACCGTACTCGCCCCGGCAGATAGTCCAATCCCACTCCGTTGTAACCGTGCCCCTAACGGCACTGCTACCAATACGAACAGAATGCATGCAGCAGGAATAGAGAACTTCTTATGGATTTCCACCATCAGCGAATTCCATGTCCTCGGTTCCGGATTACCTGCCGCCAGTAGGTCTCGTTTACGTTGGAACATCATCGGTATTGTCAGTTCCCGATCCGACCTATATTGCGTCTCCGTCCGTTCGAACAGCGAACCCGGTGCAGCGACTTTCACGATACCGCTGTCGAATTTGGTTATCTCATAGTTTTGAGGTGTTCGCCATTTGTACCGGTGCATCTCCCCGCTAATCATCGTAAACAGGAATGCTCGCCCCTCCGGCGAAAACTTGAGCGTACCGTGATCCGCCCGAATCGTTACTTCCTTATCCTGTTGGCTTTCGTCTTGAATCAGCAGTCCAAGCATTTTATTGTTTTTGTGTTCGATTGAGTCGGCCAATAACACAAACTGCCCAAGATCGAAATTGAATACACCCGACTCTAACGATAAAATCGGTCGCTTCCGCGAAATTGCGTTATTCAGTTCTTTCAGGTGATAATTAAATTCGGGAAGCAACCAACCGTTGAAATACACAAGGAACAGCGACATGCAGCAACCTGCGATTAGCACCGGACGCAACAACCGGAACAACGATACCCCCGCCGCCCGTAGGGCTGTAATTTCCATATCGGCGGAGAACCGTGCGAAGGCCATCAACACACTGACCAATACTGCCATCGGTATCGCAAGCGATGCAATCCAGGCAATGTTGAGGGCAAAGAACTCGAGGATAACCATTAGGTCAAGCCCTTTGCCTACAATCTTCCCAAGCATCTGGAACACGAGGTTCAGAATAAAGATGAACAAAATCAGCACCAACGAGTAGATGAATGGTGCAATATGCTCTTTGAGGATGTACTTCGTTAAAATCATGTAGTCAATGAACCTTGTGCGATTGAAAGGAATTGCAAATATACTTTCAAGTGATACTTCGAAAATCCTTCAGATGGTATGACGGACGGAAACATCAAGGTTACGAATTTGCTGGTATAAACCATATTGTTCGGATTTTGGAAAGGAAACTGTAAGAATACATACTTTTTCACCGAGAACCTTTGCGGCTTGCCAGTTTTGAAACCCTACAACGTTATTCATTGGCATTTTTATCCTTTTCGGTTCTCCAACACCCAAAACCCAACCCCTAACACCCGTTAATTGACTTTCCCCCCCCGATCCCCTAACTTACAACGCTCGGAGGAATAGACCTAATTGGTAAGGCAGCAGTCTTGAAAACTGCGGCGCGAAAGCGCATGGGGGTTCGAGTCCCTCTTCCTCCGCAAGCAAGCATGTTCTGGGCGTTAGGCAGTAGGTTTTGAGCTAAATTTCCCGCTTGGGTCAAAGATACCATTTTTTTTCGGTTTTTTCTTTCCCCAATCCCAAAACCCAATTCCTATCACCCAATTGGAGAGTTGGCCGAGTGGCTTAAGGCGGCGGTTTGCTAAACCGTTGTAGGGGTTATACCCTACCGTGGGTTCGAATCCCTCACTCTCCGCATTTCTGGTCAATCGCTTCTGGTAGTTGTAGCTTATTTTTTCTGAATTCTTTTCGCCAAACACCGGTCACTTAGCACCAGACACCCTATGACTGACAAAATCCAAACGCTGCACACTGATCCGCGAAAAACCAACAAGCGTATTGACCGCGATAAATACGAATTGGTGAAAACCGCGATTTTGTCTGCATTGAAGAATAAAACGCTCGACCATACTGAGTTACAGAACGCGGTGGAATCGATATTGGATCCAAAATTCGAGGGCTCAGTAGCGTGGTACAATGAAACGGTGAAGCTCGATTTGGAAGCGCGCGGTATTGTAGAACGAATCAAAGAAGGCAAGCGCCTTCTCTTTCGTCTGAAGACTAAATAGAATTTTGCTTTTTTTTTACTAAGCACTAAACCTAACTGGAGAGTTGGCCGAGTGGTTTAAGGCACACGCTTGGAAGGCGTGCGTACGGGAAACCGTACCGTGGGTTCGAATCCCTCACTCTCCGCATTCATAAAGGGTTTCAGGATTTTGTCCTGAAACCTTTTTTTAAGAGGTCTCGATGAGATTATGGTCATTACATCCATCCCACTTAGATGCCCGCGGTATCGTCGCGCTTTGGCGTGAGGGGTTATTGGCACGTGCTGTGTTATCAGGGCAAACACAAGGATATAAGAATCATCCGCAACTCAACCGCTTTAGTGAATGCAAACACTCCGTCGCAGTATTAGATAGTTCTCTGAAGTATGTTCTCTTGGAAGCTACCAGTCGCAGTTATCATTTTGACTCGACGAAAATCTCACCACCCAATAAGGATGTAGTACTGACCGTAACAACCGGACA
>CAZPUW010000005.1:5280-21668 GCA_964589795.1 uncultured bacterium | reverse complement strand
CGACACTGAATTACCGTATGTATCCGGTAGCCCCATTAGAATGAACTCTATTTTTGAACGTTGCGATTCACTCGTAATTTCGTAATACATCGCATTCGCCATCGCCTGCATATCGACTTTGTTTAGTTCAAAATTCGTTCGGCCAACCCGCGATAACGAAAGTAAGTCGTCGATGAGCGTTCCCATGTGTTGGGTGTTGCTCCGAACGATATTGAATAATCGCAGCCCTTCGGTGTCTAAAACACTCGCGTAATCATCGGAAATAATTTTTGTAAAGCCGTCGATGGCGCGTAATGGAGCGCGAAGATCGTGCGAAACCGAATAGGAGAATGCTTCTAATTCTTTAATCGCGGATTCCAATGCCCCGGTACGTTGCGTTACTCTATCTTCGAGGTCCAGATTTAATTTCTGTAAATTTTCTTCTGCCAGTTTTCTTCCGGTAATATTGTCGAAAACCGCGACAAAGTATCCTCTTGTCGTATTGTAAACTGAAATAGAAAACCAGATTTTAAGACCATCTACGTATGTTTCGATTTTCTCGGGTATACCCGTCGAAGCGACTCTGCCATAAAGTTCAATTAATTCAGCATTGGTTTCCTGAATGCCGGGAATGAGAGAACTGACTTTTTTACCTTCTACATTATGTAAATTTGTTAACTTTTCGAATGCACCGTTAACCGACAAATATTTGAAATCGGGTTTACCGTCTTCGTAAATCATCTGGCAGTATGCAAACCCTTCGACCATATTTTCAAACAATGAGCGAAAACTTAACTCGCTCTCCTTAATTTTCTGTTCGGAGAGTTTCCGTTCGGTAATATCCATTACTGAACCGAGCACGCCGATAATTTCACCGTTATCGGATAAGTTTGGATAGTAGCTGGACAACCAATACCGGATAACAGAAGGGGCAGCGGGAATTGTGCCGCTGACTTCTATATTGAGAAATGAAACACCGGTTTTTACGATCTGTTGAAGCATACCCTTCAGCCCCGACCAAACGTCGGGAAGTAATTCCTCAACCGTCTTACCATAATGCTCTTTCGCGGTGATGCCGTTAATATTTGCAAGAATGTCGTTTATGTGGACATATCGAAATTCTTTATCCAGCGCAAATAAACCCACCGGTGAACTCGAATAAATCTGGTCGATTTCGGATAATTGCTTTTGAATTTGTTTTGTGCTTTCCTCCAGTTTTTGAGCAAATTTCACGCGGTCATCAATATCCATCACCGACCCGACAAGCCGTACTGGTTTCCCGTCGGTACCGCGTATATTTAATCCGCGCGTATTGTACCATCGATACTCACCGGAATGATTCATTAACCGTTGGTCGATGTCGTAATTTTCCTTCCCCGCCGCGAACTCGGAATAGATTTTCATTACCCGATTCAAATCTTCGGGGTGGATGCGGGATATCCACTCGTTAATGCCGTTGGTTATCGGTTCATCGACGCTATAGCCAAGTAATTCTTTACACCGGGGTGAAAAGTAGACGCTGTTGTTTACCAAATCGATATCCCAGATACCGACTGAAGATCCTCGTACCGCTAATTCGAATCGTTCTTCGCTATCAATTAAAGCTTGTTCTGTTCGCTTTCGCGCTGTGATGTCAGTTATCGTACCAATCAAACGTAGTGGTTTGCCATTTTCATCCCAACTAACGATTTTACCACGATCGAGTACCCAAATCCACTCACCGTTTTTCTTTAACTTTTGGTATTCAACTTCACAAATTGGAATTTCCCCACGAAGGTGTTTATCTAAATTTTCCCTCAACCTTTCTACATCTTCGGGATGCATGGTTTTTATCCAGAGTCGGTTGTCGTCCTCGACGTCTTTTTGCGTATACCCAAGTAACTGTTGCCAAGCGGGGTTGTAATAATTACTGTCGGTTACTAAATCCCAGTCCCATAAACCGGTATTTGTACCTTCCAACGCAAGCTTCATTCGTTGATCATTGAGCCGGAAAGTTTCCTCAGCGCGTTTGTGGTCGGTGATGTCAATAATCACCCCGATGCTACTTGAGGGATCCGTTTCAAACAGCTTCAAAGTTGACGCGGTTAGACTCACCCAGATAATCGATCCATTTTTGTGGACATAACGTTTTTCGATAGTGAATTCATGAATTTCACCCGAATTAAGCAACTCTGTGTTTACGAGGTCGTTTGGTAAATCTTCCAGGTATGTTATAGAGGCGAAATCTAATTGCAGTAATTCTTCTTGTGAGTAACCGGTTATTTCGCAAAATTTACGGTTCACACGAACGAATTTACCGTTTTCGTCGGTCTGAGCCACACCGACTGGTAGCAATTCAAAGAGCAAACGGAATCGTTCCTCGCTGAAACGAAGGTATTCTTCCGCTTTTTTGCGTTCGGATATATCGCGAATGATCGCTTGAATATTCGTTTTACCATTATAAAGTATCGGTCGGCTGCTGATTTCAACTGTGAATATTTCTCCATTCGAACGAACATGAACCGACTCGAATATGACCCCATCTCCCTGAAGTGTATTGGTTATAACTGAATTATAGCTGATAGGGGCTTTTTCTGAACGTAAGGTGCGATAGTCTTTTCCAGAAAATTCACTCTCTGTGAAACCATACATCTCAATAGCACGCCGGTTCACCTGAACAATTTTGTTATCTTCATCAAAAAGTAAAATCGCGTCGTTCGCATTTTGAAGTAATAGGTTGATTCGATTCGTGAGTTCAAATTCATGCTTCTCCTTTATCAGGAGCTCTTGTAAAACCCGTAACTGATAACGCTTTCCCCAGTAGGCCGTAAATATTGCTATCACAAGCAGGACCATAAACATCAATATTATGACATAGATTGCTTCGGTGTATTTTCCTGAATACACTTCATTTAAATCAATTTTAGTAACTAAGTACCAAGGTGAATCGGGTATCTTGCGCAAACAAGCAAGCACCTGAGCCCCGCGGTAATCGTTTCCGATTATTATACCCGTATCGCCTGCTACAGCTCGAGCTGCAGGTAAGAGTGGTGTTTTGGCAAACTTTTGCAGTTGCAAGTTCGAACCGCGTCGATGAAGTGGATTATTTAGAAATACTACGCTGTCCTTTTCGCCTCGAACAAGGACATACTCGGTTGAATTGGAAGGAAGCGGTAATTTGTTCAGAGTTTGGTACAAATAATTGTCAGGGTTTATCTCCAATAAAATAGCCGCAACCGGCTTTCCCGTAACTTGGTTGAATTTTGGAATGACAATATCAATTTCGATTTGTTCGCCTAAATGGCGATGAATGTCTTTTATGACAACTTGATTTAATTGAAATGCGGTCGTTAGTTCGGTTAAAATGTCATGTTTGGGAGTTAAATTGGATAACGGAAGTGTATAAAGAATTTTTGCGTCTTTATCAATTACTGTCATCTTTTCGTAGTGGCTGTTTTGGAACATCGAGTTCAACGTTTTAGAGATATTAGATAAAGCTGCTTGGTTGGAATTATTAGCAGCAAGCTGAGAAACCGACTGGGTAATGAGTTCATCGCGAAAAAGGAAGTTTGCATCACTAATTCGCTCTCTTCGCCAATCGGCAATTTGTGTGGATTTTAAGTCAGCAATCGCATCTAAATAGTTTTCTGCCTCGCTTCGGGCTTGTTTCATTTCGTTTCTGATATACCAGATACCAAATGAAAAAAGACTTAGTGCGAGAAGGCAAAAAAGTGCAATGAGTATTGCAGGTAGATTACGAAATTTGTGGAAAGTGACCGTAATATGCCCCCCGACAGTGCAAATAATTATCGTAATCCAAGATGCAACAACGCAGAAGTTTGGTAGATTGTTTTTTTCCCGATACTTATCTAATGTACAAAGTGTGCTCTTTCCAACTAAAAAGCAACTAAACAAGCTAAGAAAATCTTGTTAAAATGAATAAAAGTTGAAAAGAATTTATTTTAATTTCTATTCGTTTTAAAGCATCAAAAGAATTTTTGCACGAATTCAATCTATTTCATCCCTTTTGTATTGTTTGTTCGAGTAATTCTGCGATATAATGCCAGTAAACTGACTATAAGCAAAAAACAGTCCGCTTCGACTGGGAAGCGGACTGCTTTTTTGTATTACAGTTAGTGGAGTAAAATTATTCGGTTCCCAACAAGTGTTGTACTTCCGATTCCGTCATACCTCTTTTCAACCCTCGAATGATGCGATCGCTTCCGCTGGTATTGACGACAGCAGTCACGCGGTAGAACATCGCCGGGCTATAACTAACGACACCATGATGTACATAAGTCGTCGAACTTGCGCCAGCCGTAAAATCGAGGAAGTACCAAGGTCCGGTGCCGTTATCACGGAAGTAAATCAAATAGCGGTCAACGGTAATTTGTACGCCGTTGAGTGACGTATCGACTTCAGCCCAGCTTAAATTCGCATTTTCTCCGCTGTGGATAATAGATAGACCACCCGGTGCGGCTGGTACGTAATGCGCAGTTCCGGAAAGTGTTATGCGTAAAGTATCGGCATGAATTGCGT
Organism: uncultured bacterium; assembly: GCA_964589795.1. Lineage (GTDB taxonomy): Bacteria > Electryoneota > JAOADG01 > JAOADG01 > JAOADG01. The sequence continues at coordinate 17,171 of CAZPUW010000005.1, read as the reverse complement.
TCGAAATTAATGCAACGGTACCCGAATAACTCCCTTGCCCGACCGGGAGAAAGTACAATTTTACTATGCCCGAGTCGCCGGCATTGACCGGAATCCACGGTTGTGGACCACCAGTGAACGGTCCTGAGAGTGTTACAATCGAAACATTTGAAAGCGGTGCATTACCCTTTACTCGGATCCAAGTCGTCAGCGAATCACGGCGCGTTGGTTCTATCACATTTGGGAAATTCAATGTGTTCGAAGATAAACTCGCATAAGATCCGTAACCGGTACCCACAATTGGTAATGTAAGCGGAGTCCCATCTGTAAACTGAACTCGCAGAGTATCTCGAAAAGCTATCGTCGTATCCGGTAAGAAGGTCAAAGGAACCAAAACACTATCCAATCCCGGAATTGTGATGGGAATTGAAGAAAGATAGTGGAACTTAATTCCACCGATACTCGCACTCGTCACTTGAACGGGGATGGGATTCCTGTTCACTACATACACACTTTGTTGCGAAGTAGTACCAACGTTTACGTTTCCGAAATTGAATGTCTGCGGATTAAATGCATATCGCGGTATCGGAGTGGTTGTAACCTGTACACTATCGAGGAACAATGAGGGGCCATATTGATTATAACTGCGGAATCCAACGCGTAAGTTTGGAAGGCCAAGCATTCCGTAAGGAAGGGTAATGCTTCCGATACCCCAGCCGGATGATGAGGGATAATTAATCGTTCCGCCGTTTCCTGTACCCAAAGTCGGTGGCGTACCTGTTCCCCGTCGCATCCAAAGCGAAGTTGTCGTCGCACCGCTATCTGTAGTCAATAATACTTCGAGGCCATCATTAGCAGAAAAACCGCTTTGATACCACCACTGGAAATTTACTGTTGCGTTTCCCGCACCAAGTGTCGAAAATGCTGGTGTCCACAGAATATCCTGTTGGTCGGTTCCCGGGAAATAATTCGAGAAGTTTAACCACGCAACACCATCACCAGAGTTGGTGCCGGTAAATCTTCCCCAGGTTGTATTCCCATCTGGATTAGTTACCGACCATGCCAACGGTGGAAATGTTGAAGTATTGAAGTACTCATTAATTGGCAAAGTTGATACTGACAAAACGGGTGAATAACCCGACTCGACGTTATTTCCGTTTCTTGCTTTCACTTCGAAATTGTATGGTGCTGACGCAACCAACCCTGATACCGCAACATCTACCCAATCGGTTAATGTTCTCCACACCGTGTTGGTGCCTAAAGAACCATCCGCCTGAACAAATTTATCGGTACGTGATTCATACATTGCGTACTGAGTATTTGCGGGATTCGCAGTAGATGCATTTTGCAAATTCAACTGAACATAAAGTGTTCCAATTGTTCCGGTTACAGGAATTTGCGGCGCATTTACGAGTGTCCATCCATTTGCTTCCGCATAATTCAATGAATTACCGTTCGCATTGGTGGCATAAACACGATACCAGTAGTGCGTGTTTGGCGGGATGTTAGTGTGTTGGTAACTCGTCGTGTTGGCCGATGTTGTAAACAAGGTAGAAAAGGTTGTTCCATCAGTAGAATACTGAATGATGAAATTCGCTTCATCGCTCGAGTTATCCGCCCAATTCACAGTGAGGGAATTGCTTAGAATACCGGATATCGAGCCATTGTCCGGTGAATTCGGGCTGGCACCGTTACCACTGGTAAAACTCCAAGTTGTGCCGCTTCCGGGTCCACCTGCCGTTCGCGGTATTACCTTCCAGTAGTAAAGTGTATTGCGGAGCAAACCGCTCACCGGTGTATACGTCAGTCCCGCTTGATTAGAAGAGATAATTGATGGCGAAGGAGTCGTACCGAAATACACATCGTAACCGGTTGCCCCTTGTGCGGCATTCCACGATAAGACGGCATTAGTCGTCACATTCGTTGCACTGTTTGCCGGAACCGGATTCGTTACAATCAATCCGAAACCACCCTCATCGGCACCGATATCCGGTAGATTAGAACGGGTGTCGCCATCGATATCCGTAGTCACCCAAGCTACCGGCATACCGGCATTACTAACCGGAGTTTCTACATTTAATTGAATGTGCAGATTATTGTTCGGAATGTCGATAAGCAGCGGATCGGCGGCTACCGAATTCGGATCCGCTCCAACCGAAGACCGCCAACTGGTAAGCGAAGTGTATTGCGAGCCGCCATAAAATCCGACCGCTCCACCATTATTCAAAATCTGGAACAAATTGTAATTTGAAGTAAGTGTAACTGACGAACCACAATAGATACCATAATGTTTTGCGGTCACTTGATTGGCGGTCGAGTTGTACAAAATGTTGTTTCGGGCGGTGAAGGTAGCATTCACTGCGTAGAGGTCACAATTCGAAGCTCCCACAATCGCTGGGTTTAATAATATGGTGTTGTTATCGGCATAACCGATTCCGGTCACTGCGGCACCATACACATATACTGTAGCAGATTCGGTAGTACGCGGATGCGTAAGGTTGCTGATGAAATTGTTAAAAACATGAATTTCATTTGCACCCGTCACGGAAGCGGTAGATACACCATATACACTACCGGTCGCTGCGGCATCACCGGACGAATTGCGAATCCCGGTAATTCGGTTGCCGCTTATTTCACTCACGCCGTACATATTGTTTAGAGATACACCATAAGCCGATTGCGTATTCACGTTCGAGAATACATTCGTGATATCGCAATCGTGTATTCTTATCGCTTCTTCGTTATTGACGTAAATACCATAGCTCGTCGTCGCTCCGCCGATATCATCGGTTCCATTGAAACCGATAATTGTTCTTGTCGGAGAAACCAAACCAATGGGACTTGAACCTATTTCGCAGTTTTGGTCGCGGTAAGTCGAATTGCCTAAGAAATACATCCCGTATTTACAATTTCCAATCCGTAAATTCAGGAACTTATTGCTGTTATTGGCACCTGCTTGCAAAGTAGGAGTAAGTGAAAGAATTTGATAAACACCGCGTGAAGAACTGTTGGTGCGATTCAATGTAATCGTACAATTTTCAATCACATTGTTTGTTGCGCCATTGGTTCCGGTATAGTTGGTAATCATGTAACCGTACTCAATTGAGTTCCCGGCGCTATTCAGTGAATCAGATACATCAATACCATCAAACGTTACCCAATCGCAGCCAACAAGTTTGATTGCCGCATCCGTGCTTGCAGCCGTACCAACCGCCGTTACAGTAACACCATTCGATTGCTTGCGGAAAATAACCGGATTGGTAAGTGATGCACCAGCAATGGGATTAACGATCAATTGTTCGGAATAAACCCCCGGACGCACGAGGAAGGTCACCCCACCGGCACCAACTCCATATAGTTGTAATGCATTCAGCGCACTGCTGAATGTTGGGTAATCAGGAGCGATGCCGCCGATGGTTTTCGTGCCCATCAATGGAGTACTCGATACAAAATTTCCTTCGTCCGCACCAATATCGGGTGCGGACAAACTTCGCATCGTTCCTTCAATATCAGTTGTAATCCATGCTACCGGTGTTGCGGCGTTGTTCACGGGTGACGAAGCACCCGATAGAATTCTCAGGTCATTGGATGTTTCGTTATTGTAAATCGGGTTGCCTATTAACGAATTCGCATCCCGACCGGTGCTTGCTTGCCAGGAATCGAGCGTGCCGTAATCCGAACTATTGTAGTAACCGGTATAACCCGTGGTCGTGTTCGGTATGTAAAATAAATTATTACTTGAATTATACGAGGTAGCGCTTGAGTAGTAGATGCCGTAATGCTTCGCAGTACTTTGATTAGGGGTGCGGTTTGCAAGCACGTTATTACGTAGCGTCAAATAGCAATTGCTAAACGTCACGCATGAATTGGTGTGTCCATAGACGCTTGGGTTCAGAAGGATGCTGTTATTGTCGACGTATTCCGTTCCGCTTGTAACATAGATACCATGGACATAAACCGTCGTGCCTTCGGCGGTTCGTGGATGGTTTAGTCCGGATACCGTATTGTTGAAACAGTGGACTTCCGAACCGCCGGTATAGACCGGGGCTAACCAAATTCCATAAATACTCCCAACGCTATTGACATCACCGGACGCATTTCGAAGATTATAAATTCGGTTGGAAGAAAATTCGCAAACACCATAGCTGTTAGCGATATACGCGCCACACACCGTTCCGTTCGAAGTAGTCGTTGCAAGGTTGATAATATCGCAATCGTGAATCCGCATCGTTTCTTGGTACGATGTATAAATGCCATACGTCGAAGTGGTGCTGCCGATATCGTCGGTGCCGCCCGAACCAATTGTCAATCTCGTAGTGTCTGAGAGATTATTTGTCGTCGAACCGATTTCGGTATTTTGATCGCGGTAACTATTGTTACCATTTAGATAAATACCCCACCGGCAATTGGTAATTTTGAGATTAAGATAGTGATTGCTGTTATTCGCTCCCGTTTGTACCAGTGGCGTCTGCCAGCAATTCTGATAGATGGCATATGCGTTGGTATTGACTCGATTCAGTGTAATCGTCGCATTCTTAATCGTATTGTTCGTTGCACCATTCGAACCGGTGAGATTGGTGACCCAATATCCGATATCGAGATAATTCGAACCCGTCGTACCCAAGTCCGTGACATTGATGCCGTCAAATGTGTAGTAGTCCGCTCCAATCAGACGAATACCGGCATCTCCGCTTGCCGCAGTGCCTACTGTTGCAACCGTGACCGGGCCGGATTCTCTACGGAAAATAATCGGATTGCTCGCCGATGCACCGGTCGCGGCGTATGCCGTTACTATCTCATTGTATGTACCCGGTCGAACGTTGAATATCACACCTCCAGTACCCACGCCATAAATTTGTAACGCATTCATTGCATCGTTGAATGTTGCGTAATCGGGGTTAACTCCACCGACGGTTTTTGTACCTATGAGTGGTGTCCCGGAAACAAAATTTCCTTCCTGTGCTCCGATATCAGGTGTGGATGCGTTTCGGGTCGTTCCTTCGATGTCGTGAGATACCCAAGCAACGGACGTACCGCTGTTATTCACCGGCGATGCGGATCCGGTTAAAATTCGTAAATCATTAGTCGCTTCGTTGGCAAAAAATGGATTGCCCAACTTTGAAAACAAGTCGAATCCATATCCGTTTTGCCATGAATCGAGATATTGATATGCACCGCTGTTATACGCGACATAACCATCTCCCAAATTGGTTATGTAAAACAAATTGTAATTAGAGTTGGCCAATGTGCCACTCGACAAATAAATCGCATAATGCGACGCTGTCACCGTATTCGCTGTACGGTTGACGAATATGTTGTTGCGAAGCGTAGCCGTGGCAGTGGAATTAAAGAAACATGTATTCGACGCACCGGCATTGTTTGGATTTATCAGAATGTTGTTGTAATCGAGATAAATGTTCCCACCGTTTGCGTACACACCATACAAATACATTGTCGATGTTTCGGTAGTGCGGGGATGGTTGCAACCGGAAATCGTGTTATTAAAAAATCGAATATCATTCCCGGAAACCGCATTCAGATAGGCCCCATAAATGCTTCCCGTGGCGTTGGCATCGCCGGAACTATTGTGAATGTTATATATGCGATTGTCGCTGAATTCATTTACGCCATACGTGTTTGTCGTATAAATGCCGTATACAGAATTATTGTAGGTGGAAGTAAAGACGTTTGATACGTCGATATCGTGAACGCGGATTACTTCCTGATAACTTAAGTACACACCGAAATTTGAAGACGATGCTCCGCCGATGTCGTCGCCTCCTCCCGTTCCAATTATAAATCTTGTAACATCGCTGACGTTCGATGTTGTCGAGCCGATTTCGCAGTTTTGATCCCGGTAGCTTGAGTTACCTGCAAGATAAACGCCATTCCTGACATTGGTGATTTTCAGGTTGAGGTAGTGATTGCTGTTGTTGGCTCCGGTTTGGACCGTCGGTGCGAACGTTGGGTTTTGGTAAATTGCGTAGCTTCCGGTTGCAAGTCGGTTCATTGTAATCGTTGCATTTTTAATCGTGTTATTAGTTGCACCGTTCGCACCCGCGTAATTTGTTATCCAATAACCATATTCGGAATAGTTAGAACTACTCGTTCCCAAATCGACGACACTTATGCCATCGAAAATCACCCAATCGCAACCGTTAAACTTTACAATTGCATCGGTAGAACCAGCGGTTCCAAAAGATGAAATCGTCACCGGCCCTGACTCGGGATGGAATGTGACAAGGTTGCTGGCGGAAGTACCGTTTATTGGATTGATATTCACCTGCTCGTTATATGTACCGGGTCGGACATTAAAAATGACTCCACCGTTGCCAACGCCATACAATTGTAAATCGTTTACTGCCGCAGTGAATGTGGTATAATTAGGACTAACACCACCGATAGTTTTAGTGCCGGTCAGTGGGCTTGAGGATACAAAATTTCCCTCTTCCGGTCCGATATCGGGCGTGGAACCGTTTCGTGAATTACCACTCACGTCCGTTGTAACTTGAGAAACTGCGACTCCGGCGTTATTCACCGGGGTATACACGCCGGGTGTAATTCTTAAGTCGTTATTGACTTCATCCCGGAAACGCGGATCGCCTTGTACCGAGTTCAAATCTTTTCCAGTTGCGAGTTGCCAGTCGTCTAAAGTATGGTAATCGGAGGAGTAATAGCCGGCAAAACCATTGGCTGTATTCGGCATGAAGAACAAGTTGTTGTTGGATTGCGAAAACGTACCTGAAGAAAAATAAATCCCATAATGCTTCGAACTGACTTGGTTCGGGACTTCACTCGCGATGATATTGTTTCTAATGTACTGAGTACCACCCGAGAGATACATCGCCATACTGTTTACGCACGGAATACCGGCACCCAATTGAAATGTATTGTAATCACAATAAAAGTTCGAGATGCCACTCGAATAGATTCCAAAAACGTAATTAGTGTTGATTTCAGAAGTGCGACCATGAGAAAAACCCGAGATAAAGTTATTATTCACCCGCACCTCATCACCCGTCGACAACTGGATTCCGTAAAGTGAACCGGTGGTACTAGCACTACTCAAAGTTTGTCGCAGGTTGTAAATACGGTTACCGGTTATCGTTGTTACGCCGTATACAAAGTTGCCATAAATGCCATAAACGCTGTTACCGCTTGCGTTGACGTATAGATTGGTTATGTCGCAATCGTGAACCCGTGCACTGTTCTGATAATACAATGAAATGCCAAACGGGGTGTTGTTGCCGCCGATGTCGTCTAATCCACCGCTACCAATGGTAAATCGTCCCGCGAATGCCAAATCGTTGCTTGTCGAGCCAATTTCTGTATTAAAGTCAGAATAAGAGTTGTTGCCATTGAGATACACCCCATAACGACAGTTCGTGATTTTCAAATTCAAATAATGATTCGTGTTATTAGTCGCACTCGAAACTATCGGGGTGTAATAAGAGTATTGATAAACCGCGTAACTCGAACTATTAGCCCGATGCAGTGTTATCGTCGAATTCTTGATGGTGTTATTTGTGGCCCCTTTTCTGCCGGAAGAACCTCCTACCCAGACACCATACTCGACATAATCGCTCGCACTACTGCCACTGTCGGTAAAATCGATTCCATCAAAGGTCACATAGTCGCAACCGAATAGCCGAAGCATGGCATCGGACGTCCCCTGTGTACCGGCATTTGTGACAGTAACAGTTCCTGACTCCTTTTGAAATATGGCGGGTGTTCTATCGGAAGCGTCAGGTAAATAAGGTATTGTCAACGGGCCGCTGTACGTTCCGGAGCGTACGCTGAATGTCACGCCGCCTGCCCCAATCCCATATTTCGCTAATGCGTCGATTGCATCGGTAATGGTTGTATAAGTGGGGTTCGTTCCACCAATGGTCTTGATTCCGTTGAGTGGTGTAATCGAACTGAAGTTTCCTTCATCCGCCCCGATATCCGGTGCTACACCATTACGGGTAGTTCCTTCGAGGTCGGTAGTTACCCAGCCGACCGGTGTACCGCCATTGCTTGCGTTAGTAATTACACCGGTTTGTAAGTGAAGATCTCCGGTTGCTTCGTTAAAAAACCGCGGATTTCCTTCCCACGAATTTGCATCTTGACCGGTTGCGTTCCGCCAATCTTCAAATCCGAGTTTATCTGCCGAGCTTTGATAGGCGAAGTTCGAGCCATAGAAATTTGGTGAATAAAAAACATTGTTGTTCGAAGTAGGAATTCCCGCGCCGCTTACATATACCGAGTAATGTTTCGCGTTGAATTGATTCGGGGTCGCGTTATAGAAAATGTTATTTCGAAGTGTGGTAGCGTTAGTTAAAATGACACAAGCCGAAGTCGAACCATTGGTTGAAGGATTGAGTAAAATCGAGTTAAAATCAACATAACAGAGACCACTTGTGCCGGAAGAGTTAATGCCAACTAAATACATTGAAGTAGTTTCGACAGTTCGTGGGTAGTTGAAACCGGTAATCATGTTATTGAAACAGTGAATTTCGTTACCTGAACCGGATTGGGAATTTAAGTATATGCCACCCATTAAACCGTTGGCGACGCTGCTTCCGGATTCATTTCGTAAATTCTTTACCCGGTTGCCGTCAACTTCGTTTATTCCAATCGTTCCTGATAAATAGATGCCGTATATCGTCGAACCGGATGCAGTCGTAAACAGGTTCAAAACATCACAATCATGGACGAGCGCTCGTCGGACATTCTGGATCAGCATTCCGTAATTAGAACCAACATTGCCGATATCGTCGTCGATACCACCGCTCCCAACCGTGAACCGGTTAAGGTATGCGGGATCGCGCGAGGTCGAACCAAATTCAACCACGCTATCCGGGTAAGAGCTGTTGCCTGCTACCGTAACTGCGGAAGTACAGTTTGAAATTTTGATATCAAGATAGTGATTATCGTTGTTCGCACCGGTTTGACCTGAAGGTGCATTGGCGGTTTGCTGGTAAATCGCTCGGCTCGATAAATTCGCCCGGTGCAGTGTGATGGAACTGTTGGTGATGATATTTCCGCTTGACCCGTTAGTCACGCTTTGGTTCGTTATATAGAATCCATAATCGACATAATCGTTATCTGATGAGCCAAGGTCGAGTAAGTCGATTCCGTGAAATTCGATGTAATCTGCACCGTAGAGTTTGACAAAAGCGTCCGATGTGCCGCTGGTTCCATTTGTTGCGAGCGTTACAGCACCTGATTCTTTTTGGAACACAACATGATTGGTACTACTGGCACCGGTAATCGCGGGAATAACTATTCGTTCGGCGTAAGTACCTGTCCGAACGTTGAACGTTACGCCACCAGTGCCAACGCCGTAAGCAATTAGCGCATTAACGGCATCGGTAAACGTCGCGTAATTTGGATTGAGCCCACCGATGGTTTTTGTACCGGTGAGTGGTGGGGAGGATGTCGTAAACGACCATACCGGTCCCGGAGAAACTTCACTGGTGGACGTGTTTCGCGCTACGACGCGCCAATAATAAGTAATACCCGCAGATAATGGCGCTCCGGGTGTGTAGCTCGTAGTTGTAGTGGGTACGGCGGAGAGGACGCGCGTCGTAGTATCGAGAAACGATACCGAGTTTTGATTCGACGAAAAATAAACATCAGCGTTATTCGTGTTTGCACCGGTAGACCATGTCACGGAACTGTTCACGGAAACGTTTGTCGCACCATTTGTCGGAGATCCGATTGTAGGTGAGACGGGAGCTGTCGTACTGAATTCGAATTGAATGTTGGGACGATTCAACGTTACTATTCCGTTCGACACCGGGGGTACGCTATCCTGCTCCCAATATTGAAATCGGTTTGCACCGGTTACGGTGTATCGAAAACCTTCCCCAACTGCTGGCGTTGAGTAACCACCGAGATCCACTTCGGTAACGACCATCAGGTTATCTGTTCCATTATAAGGAAAGTCGGTAATATCGAAATCCTGCCAAGCGAATGCGTTTGGAGAACCGGTATAATTATTGTTCTGATAAACGAGAGTCATTCCCGTTGTTGAGTATGGTTGAGCATTTACTGATGATGAGGCGGTAGTGGCGAGATAAATTTTTACGACGTTTGAACCGCCCGTATTCTGCCATGTGCGGGCATTGGTAGGGTACCATCGGAGATATGTGATGAGTCCGGCTTGTCCGATTTCCGAGGCGGTGTAAATGGCTTGGCTTCTGGAAAACCAATAATACTCATGAATCGGATAACGTGCGGTAGAAGTTCCGTTGCCGATCGTAACCGCAACATTCAGCTCATCGATTGTTTCTACCGAACGTGGTGCGTCGAGATTCGTATTGTCGGCATCCATGATTGCTGCAGGAACTCGTGGACGTGTGTCGGTACCCGGTTCTTTTACCGGGGCTGCAAATACGATAGATCCAAACACAGTGATTAATGCAGATAAAATTAAAAAACGAAACAAGGATTTGATGGGAGATGTCATCTCGTTTCACTCCAAAGTTAGTTCAAGGATGAAGAGGAAGAATGATGTAAGGTATGTTTTGGTTCATGATTAATCAACCGCAACGCAACAAGTAAATGACACTAAATCGCAAGTAAAGTGCTGATTTTACGATAAAACGAGCTCGTATCATCTACTTGTGTTCTTTGTAGATATATTCACAAAAATTATAATCGTTTCGTAGACTTTGTTTATATCATCATAATAAACAATAAATTATACTCATAATTGAGTTTTTCGGTTTCTGCGATTGAATTTATAACAAATGTAAGTATATTTGTCACGTATCAATAAAAAAGATGTCGTTTACTAACATCGTTTTAATGAATAAAGATTCAGATTCCGCATTCAACCGATTTTCGTTGGATGGTGAATCTTTTGTGATTTTTTGTTTTGAAAACCAAATCGGCATCGGCAATACTTTAACGCTTTTCTAAAAAACTTTACCCAGTGAATTTGCTTTCTGGTTGACAGTTTTCGTTTAAGCTAAGCTAACGAATTTAAAGTTGGAATATCTCACGTTGGAGGTGCAAGTGAAAGAACGTTATTGGTCATGCAATGTAGCCATCTTCTTGATTGTCGTGTTCGCAGCAATTCTTGCGGTACCGGCATTCGCCGCTGTGAATACAGCTCCGGTCGGGATGGGCAATGGGAACATACAATCGCTAATTGAACGAAATACGCGGGGAGTGGTATTATCTGCGGCTGAAAAAAAGCAGCTCACCGACTACTACCGTACCAATCCCGGAGCCATCCCTCATCCCGTTGCGCCGCCACGAACGTTTGAACTCGACACCGCCGGTGGTCCTGACAGTTTCGGTTATTACTACCGTGATAACTACAACGATATCAATGGTCCTACTTATAACTGGATTGATATCTCGTCGACCGGATCATCAGGTCCAGCGAACGATGACCAAACCTCAATGATCCCTATTGGTTTCTCGTTTCCATTTTACGGAACAAATTATACGCGAATTGCGCTTTGTACGAATGGGTGGTTAGGTGTGTCGGACACTACCTACGTTACTTATGCAGATCCGCCATCTCTACCAAGTTCCACTGTGTATCCAAGAGGTGTTATTGCTCCGTGGTGGGGGGACCTTTATTCTTTACCTTCCCCACCATATTGGACAAAATATCAGAACCTCGGTACCGACACATTAGTTGTGACTTGGTTTACCGGTAAGTACCAAAGCACTGGAGATACTTGTCTCTTCCAAGCAATATTGGTTAGCAACGGCAACATTCTATTTCAGTACAACAGAATGACAAACCCCAGTTCTCATCCTACCACGATGACTAACCCATACTTGACAGGTATTGAAAATCCGGGGGGTACTATGGGTATATCCGCGGCGCACGATGTTTCAACGTGGGCGGTTTCCGGAAGAGCAATTTTATTCTACCGGTTAGGTCCGCCTACGAATCCGGTTCC
>CAZPUW010000005.1:0-5270 GCA_964589795.1 uncultured bacterium | reverse complement strand
AGCGACGAATGTTCCCACGAATACTTCGATGAGTTGGACGGCTGGTATGGCTGCGGCTTCTTATAACGTTTTCTTTGGGACTGCGAATCCACCGACAACACAAGTCATTACCCATCAGAATGTCTTGACATATTCAACTGAGCTCGCGAATAATACATCTTACTACTGGAAGGTAGTTTCGTTAAGCGATACTACAGGAGCAGGTAACACCATATCGAGTCCAATCTGGCATTTTACTACTGGTTCGGGATCGGCACCCGCTGCACCGACCAACGGTGCTATATCGAGCGAGCCCGGACCGACGATTTCTTCACTCATTGTAGTTTGGACTGACAATGCGAACAACGAGGCCGGATTTCCAATCACGCGTTCGACCGATGGAAACACGTTTTCGAGTGTAACGACGGCGCCTTCGTTTGAAGGAACCGGAACCGATTCATATACCGATACCGAATTGGCGGTGAATACTCATTATTGGTACCGTGTATTTGCATCGAGTGAAGCGGCTACTTCGACCAATTTCGCTGCTGCCGATGGTTGGACGCTCGCGGATGTCCCTTCGGCACCCACGGTTGGTGTCATCGGAATTACTTATGCGACAATTTCATTGTCCCCCGGAAACAATCCGGCAGGCACGCAATTCGCAATATATGATTCCACCTCAGGTAATTTCATTCAGGCAAACGGTTCATTAGCTGCAACTGCGGTATGGCAAACTGCGACACAATGGGGCGCAACAATGGCACTAAGCGGTTTGACAAGTGGAACGAATTACGTCATCAAAGTGAAAGCACGAAATGGTGCCGGTGTGGAAACTGCTTACAGTCCATCTTTGACGGTTGTCACAAATGGTTCGATGACTTTGCCATTTAATGAATCGTTCGCAAATACGACTCCGTGGCCGCCTTATGATTGGCAAAATGTCTATCCTTCCGGTGATTTCTATTATTGGCAGCGGTCTGCGAATGCGAATGGTGGAACGACGGGAGCGGCGTTTTACAATATGTATTATGCCAATGTCCGTGAAACCGCGATTCTGTGGACACCACCGATCAGTACGACCGGTATTGTTTCGGCACACGTAGCTTTTGATTGGTGGTTCAGCGGTTATCTAACCGGTACCGACACATTCCAAGTAGTTTACTCAACCGATGGCGGTCAAACTTATTCGGTTTTCTGGGAACGCTACAGTGGAGGTACAGGCGGTACTGCCGGTTCGGATATACGCACCAATACAAGCACGACGAACTATTATCAAAACCCGAGTACAAATACCAACGAGTGGGCCACTACAGAAGCTTCAATCCCGGCAGGAGCTTTGGGTCAAAGCAGTGTTGTTTTCGGTTTTAAAGCCGTCTCTGGTGCCTCGATGTATACAGGTTCTTCGCTCGGTTTGGATAATATCCAAATCTTCAACGTAACTGTACCGCGCATCGGATTTAATATGTCCAATGTGTCATTCGGTTACCGGGTAACGAACGGGAGCTATTTACGCACTGCCTATGTGAAGAACGTCGGAGCGGATACGTTGCGAATTACTAACGTAACCGCCACAACGGTTACTCCGGGTTGGACAACTCATACTATACCGGCAGGTGATTCCGCGGCGTTGGATTTAACATGGCACCCCACATCGGCTGGTGCTTACGTAGATACCGTCTTCTTCACTTCCAATGCTAACAATGCAGCACTATTAACGACGAGCGGTACTGCAGTTGATATTGCCACCTTACCACTGTCTCAAGGATTTTCTTCGAATTCACCGTGGCCTCCAGATGGATGGCAAAACATCTATCCTAACGGCGCTACGTATTATTGGCAATATTCGACGAATGGAAATGGTGGTGCAGGTGCCGCTTATGATAACCTGTATTACACAACACCCAATCAGGTAACCGTTTTGTGGTCGCCGCCGATTAATACCGTTGGTTCCTCAGCCGTCCGTATCGACTTTGATTGGTGGTATAGTGGATATCAAGCCGGTGTAGATTCTTTCCAACTGGTTTATTCCACCGATGGCGGAACTACTTACACACCATTCTGGGTGCGATATGGCAACGGTACGGGTGGACCACAGGGTAACGATATCCGTACGAACAACAACACGACAAATTATTACCAAATTCCATCATCTACAGCATCGGAATGGGCTTCGACTACGGTTATGGTACCCGACGGCGCACTTAATGTGAATGGAGTTTCGTTTGGTTGGCGCACAGTAAAAGGCCCGACAATATATACCGGTTCTTCGCTGGGTCTCGATAACATTTTGATCAACGTAGCCGGAATCGTGACGGTCGGTGGAACCGTTCAACGCGCTGATCAATCCGGCGTCGATAGCGCTTTGGTAACACTTGTAAATACCCGACGCATGACTACGAGCACATATACAAATGTGAATGGCCATTGGACTGCGTCTGTACTTGCCGATACCTATAATATTTCGGTCAATAAACCTTGTATGTATCCGAACATTATCCATCAGGGTCTTGTCCTTGCAATCGGTGACACGAATGACCGATTGGACGGCGATACATTGTATGTACCTGAAGCTTCCGCTTCACCGACATCTTTGGAATTCATCGTGCAGCCCGGAGGAACGGCATCGCAAACGGTCGTGATGACCAATTCCGGCGATTGGCCGACGGATATCAATGCCGCAATTTCTTATCCGGGCGATGGACTTCGTATTCGACATTTGCCAAAGCAAAGACAATCCGACGCGATGGTTCATGCACAAACGCGAATGAGCGTTATGTCGTTAAATCCCACGCAACAATCGTTGGTTGATAAATATATGCACAATGCTAAATTGTCGGCAGCTGAAAAAGCGCTGGCAGTTCAGTACATGGTGGGTATGCCGCAACAACCATCTACCCAGCCGCCAAGGATATTTCTATCGGGTGGTCCTGACGGGGACGATTATCGATTCAGAGATAATGCAGAGGTATCCGGTCCGTCATTTAGTTGGGTTGAAATTGCCAGCGGTGCGGGCGGCTCTGGAACCAATACCGGTCTTACAGCCGACGACCAAAACGCTTCCTTATCGATGGGTGCATTTAGTTTCCCGTTCTACGATCAGAACTATTCGAGCATCAATGTTTGTTCAAACGGTTGGTTGGGATTTGGTGAAACCAGCACATACTACACTGATTATACTTTGCCATACACTGGTTTTTCACATTCCATGATTTGTCCGTTCTGGGATGATTTGTATCTGCCTTCCGGTGGTTCTGTGTGGTATTACAACGATACTGCTAACAATCAGTTTATTATTGAATGGTACCAAGTACCCCATATTGGTTCTACTACAGAAACGTATACTTTCGAAGCAATATTGCGGTCGAATGGCGACATCTTGTTGCAGTACAACTCGATTTCAACAGGTGGAACCTATGGAAACTCAACAGATTGCATCGGTATTCAGGCATCTGATGCGACCACTGCCAATGGCCGGTATCTTGTGTACACCTTTGATGGCAACCCGACGTCCGTTACCGCAAATACGGCAATCTTGTTCCATCATGGTTCGTTCTTGCATTACGCAGACGTCTCGCCAAGTGCTGGTCAAATTTTGTCCGGTCAACCATTCGAGCTTAGCATAACGGCTACCGTTCCCGATTCGACTCCGTTGAACACGGATTTATCTGCTTCATTAATTGTTGCAACGAATGCTTGTACAACTTTAACTGTCCCAATCACAATCCATGTGCTTGAAAATTCAGTTCAACAAGCGTCAAATCTACCGCATGAGTATAAACTTCATCAAAACTATCCGAATCCTTTCAACCCGACGACCGAAATCCGTTTCGATTTGAAGGCGGGGGGAATGACGAAATTGACGGTATTCAATTCACTCGGTCAGGTAGTGACTCGATTGGTAGATAATTACTTACCTGCGGGTTATCATTCAGTTCAATTCAAGGGGAGTCGGTTAGCAACTGGTATCTACTTCTATCGAATTGAGAGTGGAAAGTTTACTGCGATGAAAAAGATGGTGATGGTAAAATAGTTCGAGGTTTTCTTAGAAGAATCAAATCGCCCACGGTATTCCGTGGGCGATTTGTATTTAAAAAAGTTAAACAGACCGTTCAGTTCAATTGAATTTATGAGGAGTTTCTACTGTCGGGATGATAAAAAGATTTGAAAATAGATCGTGTTTTTACTTTCAAGTTATTATATAACAAATTCTTACAATGTTTTTTGAGTTTTTGCTTTTTCCAGATTGATTCGAAATTTTATCGAAGTATATTTAATATGTTTCATTCAAAATACGTCGTTTGTAAGCTACGTGAATCCGAATGAGAGAATATGTTACAGCATTCACGAATAATTTAAGGATGCTTCAATGTACTACCCACATTCCCTTCTTCTGATTCAAGTATCTACAAATCCATTTTAAACCTACAAACGGGAACAGTTTATGGGTGCTAAAGTCGAGTTTGCTTTGTCGTTCCCCCTTTAAATCTTTCATTTCTTTCAAGATTTCTTCTTTAGAAATTCTCACGTTGGAGGTCCAGATGAATGAAGTCCAACATTCTCGAAAAATTGCAATCATTTTGATTGCATTATTCGTGACTGTCCTCTCGATACCCGCATTTGCTGCCGTCAAAGCAACTGATGTTTCCGGTTTCAATAAAGTAACCATGGAGTCGATTGCGCAGCGGTACGCGCAGAAGCAACCGATTTCAGCGGCAGAAAAGCTGCAATTATTCCAGTATTCACAGGCACACCCCGGTTTTCTACAGCATCGGGCTGCTCCTCATCCGAGAACTCCGCCGCGTACGTTCGAAACCGATTCTTCGGGAGGTCCGGATGGATATGGTTATCGCTGGCTTGACAACCGTGAAGCGAATGGCCCGACCTTTAGTTGGATCGATATATCCTCGACCGGAACTTCGGCAGGGATATATGGTGACGACCAAACTTCCGCAATGTTGCCAATCGGATTCACCTTTCCATTTTACGGAAGTAATTTTACCACCTTCACTGTAAGCGTGGATGGCTTTATTTCTTTTAGCAGTTCTGCTGCGAACTTATCCGGTGCATTTCCCTATTCAGGGTGGTTTTTTGAAAACTACCCAATGCCGACGGTACCGATTGGTTCCATCCAAAATACCGCTACAACGGCTCCGTTCATGATTTGTCCCTTTTGGGATGACCTGTACCTGAGCAACACTGACCACGTGAAATACGAAAACGTCAATGGAAATCTTGTAGTTCAGTGGAGTGGGAATACATTTTATGAGAATGTCGGTGAGTTGGCGTTT
>CAZPUW010000004.1:0-21696 GCA_964589795.1 uncultured bacterium | reverse complement strand
AATAATATCGGCAAGCGGCCCCATCCCGCGTGGATCGTTGCCGCACCACGCCACCGTCGTGACCCCTTTCGCCCGCGCCGCCGCCATTGCCGCGAGTATGGATGGCGATTTACCGGAAGTGGAAATTGCAATTAACACATCGCCCGCATTTCCGAGCGCTTCAATTTGACGCTTAAAAATATGGTCGTACCCATAGTCATTCGCACCACCAGTCAGTATAGACGTGTCCGTCGTTAATGCGATAGCGGCGATAGCGGGGCGTTCGTAATCGCCCGTCAACCGTACCACCATTTCAGTAGCAAGGTGCTGTGAATCGGCGGCGGAACCACCATTCCCACAGAACATCACCTTTCCGTTCTTACGGATAGAATCGGCGATTCGTTCCGCCACGCTCGCAACAGCGGAGATAAGTTTATCGTTCGCGGCGGATTGTTTCTTCACTTCCGCCGACGCAAGCAGACCGTCTGCAACAATGGATTTCATTTCTTCCCGGGTCACTCTGTATTACCTCGTCAAATTTTCTTTACTATGCTCGTAAGCTTTTACTGCTTTAACTCCGGCTTCATACACATCGGATTTTGAACCAACACGACGCTTTCCTAAAAAGACAATCATCACAATTTTCTGTTCGCGGTACACGCCATAGATGACGCGAAAGCGTCCTTCGACGGCTTTAATTCGATAATAACCCCGCAATTTTTTGCGTAGGCGTTTTCCCTTTCTCGCAGGATTGTTTGCCAAAGTTCGGATGCTTTGAAAAATTGAATTTATCGTCGACTGGTTTTCAATTTTATCGACTTCAAGTTGTGCGATTGTACTCACTATAATAGAGTACTTGTGTTGTTTCACAATCCGCGCTCTTTCAAGACTTGTTCGAGTGATTTGTATCGTCCTGCCTTGAAATCTTCTTCCGCCGAACTAATCGCCGCCATTGCATTCGGATCGTTCAATATCTCCGACATTTCCTCTTCGCTCACGTACCGGCGTTTTCTCACCAACGAAAGGCGGAAGAGCGGTTTGCCGTGACGGGTAATAATAACGTACCCCCTTTTAGCGCGTTTTAGCTTCTGGTCAAGTTTCGTTAATTGTTCCCGCGCTTCTGTTACAGTCAGGTATTCCATTTTTTCTCCTGTACAAAATTCTGTACAGAATAATGTACGAAATTTTGTACAAAAATGTCAATACATAGCAAATATTGAGGAAATTATATCCCCCACTCGCCCGTCGCAACGGGAATCACGTTACCACCTACGGTTACGTGGATGCGTCCCGCTTCTTGATGCGCTTTCAGGTAGAGCGTGGAAGGGCGACCGATTTCATAGCCCTGACCGACACGGACGTCGATATCAGTGCTACCAAGATATTTATGTTTCGATAGGTATGCTGCAAAACAACCATTGCTGCTTCCGGTGGCGGGGTCTTCCGCGATTCCGTAAAAGAGGGGAAAGTCGCGCACGCTAAATGTTTGTGCCGGGTTGTATCCCTCCGGTGCGAACACCAATAGTGATTTTGCTTCAATCTCTTCAATCAACCGGTCATATTCATCGCGATGGACTTGGACCTTTTTCAATACACTGAGTGATTTGAGTGGAATAATGAGCGTGTGAAGCCCGGTGGATACTTCTTCGACGGGATAACGCGTATCGAAATCGGTTATCGGCAGATTCAATACTGCCATCATCCGTTCCGGTGGAAGCACCGCACCAAATTTCGGTTCGACTTGTTTCATCCAGAGCAGGTTGTCGTTGTGTTCGACCGGCACCTGTCCGACTTTCAGATTGAGAATCACATTTTGCATCGGGCGCGGTACGACGTGCTTGAGCAGGATGTAGGCGGTGCCGAGGGTGGGGTGACCGGCGAAATCAACTTCACTGCCGGGGGTAAAGATGCGGACATCGTAACCGCCGTTGCGCTTCTCGCGCGACATGATGAATGTCGTTTCGGAGAAATTCATCTCGCGTGCGATTTGCAACATCTCTTCGGACGAGAGCGATTCGCAATCGACAAACACGGCAAGTTGGTTGCCGGAGTAGCGCGTCTCGCCGAACACATCGACGATATAGAATGTTGGGGTCATAAGGAACTCTTGATTTAAAGACAGAATTTATTATCTATTTTTTACTTTTTGTCTTTTTGTTCAAGCGTTGATAAACGATTATCAATGTGATCAATCTTCTTTCCGTTTTCATTTAATTCAATATTTATTTTTTCGACTTTATCGTTTATCGCTTTGTTTGTTTCTTCAATTGTCTCAATTTTTGAAGAATCAACGTAAACGGTTTTTGCAAGACTCCACAACCAACCGGTAAATGCCAATACAATAAGTGCAGCTGTAGGAACAATCCAGCTTAAATTTTTTCTCAAGAAGCTTTTTGGTGCTCGTCTTGGTGCTGGTGTGATATTTCCAACTTTAGGAATTTTAGGTAATTGTTGTCGGGTTGGGGTGGGAACGTTATCTGTTTTCATGGAGTATGCACCCTCGCCAGTATCTACCTCATTATCCAAAGTAGAACCAGTAGATTCTGGGTGCGTTAATTTGAACTCTCTGTACAGACGTTCACGGTCTTCTTTTGTTTTAGTTGGCTTATGCATTATCAAATTTCCATAGAGAACATTTTTGCAATGATTTTTGGCAATTCTTTGTTGTTGAAATTTCTGATCTCACTGGTAAATTTAAGAAACTCTGAATTAGAGAAATTTGTTTTAGCAGGAACGAAGTAGACTTGATTGTCAACTTGGAGTGAAACAAAATCGTTAGAAGGTTGAAAATTCAACTTGTAGATTACGTTTGTGTAATCATTAATGGTTAAATTAATATAACTTTTTTCAGTATAGTTTCTATGAGAAAGCGATAAATCGAAATCGTGCAGACCCTTGAAGGTATTTCCAAATAAACCCTTTTTGATTTTCTCCTCGATATCATTTGTCTTAATTTCATATTCATGAACGATCCCAACTCTTATCACGGAAAGAGTATTATTTTTAAAAATCGCCGTTTCAAAAAACTCATAAAATTTTTCTAAAGACGGTTGCATCAATTTCTCACTTTTTATGCTTAACACAATGTCATTTAGGGTAATGTTTAAAGAATCGCCAGTCGTCTGATTAAACATGAAACGATTATTGATGCTGGAGTTTACTAAAGGGAAGATATCGGGGCTAAAGATGGTTTTTTTATGATAATATATATTGTCAACAACAGCTCCGAAAAGATCCTGCATCGGGTAATAAGTTTCAAAACGAATACCTACAATAATTCCGGTAAGCTTTTGTGAAAGATTGTCTGACACTGTCAGCTCCTTTTATGATTTGCTTTTACAAATAATAAACAACGTGATGCATAAAAGCAAGAAAATTGTTTGTCTTGCACTCAAAAGTAGATGCTTTTGAGGTGACAAATTGACACTTCAAAAAGTTTCACTCATTTCTTATACTTATCCCGAAACTTTCCGCTCTGTATAAACGGCTGATACTGCTCAATCATGAAGTGTCGCCACACCGTTACAATTACCTCTTCTTTTCCCGGTTCCAACTGACCGGTGTTATTGACGGTGACTTTTATTTTCGTGCCATCCACAACCGGCGAAAACCGGAACGAAGCAACCATCGTTATCGCCAAACCGGACAATCCGAACGGCCCATCGAGTGTGAGTTGTTTTCCGCGATTCGATAAAATAACAGACGCGTGTTTCGCTCCATTACCGAGTGAATCGAACATCTCATAGAACCCGCCACCCGGTTTCGGTTCGATGTACAATGCGTATGGATGTTCGGAAAATGAGTGATCCCACCACATCCCAATCTCGCCGGTCATTGCATCGAACGCGCTATCCGGTGTCGTCGGTACGGTGAACTCGAATGATGCCTTGAAACTAACATTCGGTGCGGTTTTGAATGAAGTGTCGGGAGCCGCTTCCGGTGCGGCAAAAGCGATAGCGGTCGTGAGCAGGACAATAGCGATGAAGATAAGAGCGAACCGATGTGTGAACATTAGCAGAACCCTTAAAATTCAATCAGAATGGAAATAAACCAATAAGCGAATTCGATTAAGAAAGGTGTAAACTTTTTACAAACGTTTTTATTTCCGAGCCGGGTTGTTCTTCTAATAACGTTCCAATCACGATGAAATCGGCACCCGCATTCACTGCGGCGCGGGCTTGTTCGGGAGTGCGAATGCCGCCGCCGACAATCAACGGCAACGAAATTTCTTTGCGGGTCGCGGCAATGACTTCGGTGGGAACCGCCAACTCGGCACCGCTTCCGGCTTCGAGATAGACCAGTTTCATCCCTAATTGTTCGCTGGCAAGGGCATGCGCCGCAACAAGCTCCGGCTTATCGCGCGGTATCGGCGGTGAGCCGCTCATAAATTCCGCAGTAGTAATGCGACCCGATGAAATCAGAAGGTAACCGGTGGAAATCGCTTCCAGTTTGAGTTGCTTGATGACCGGTGCGGCAACAACTTGCTCGCCGATGAGATATTGGGGATTGCGTGAGGAAACAAGGGAAAGCAGGAGCACGGCGTCGGCATTGGCGGTGAGTTGACGCGAATTGCTCGGAAACAGTATCACAGGAAGCGTCGTTGCGGCTTTCACCGTGATTAACGATTCTTCATAATGATTGCCGGTGAGGAAACTGGTGCCATAGAGGATAGCCGCGGCACCGGCATCCTGCGCGCGTTTGGCTAATGCCGCCATTTCGCGGGCTTCGGTACGGTCGGGATCGAGCAATACAATCAACCCGGGTCCGTGTTCCCGGCGAAAATCAAGCAGTGATTGATAAACAGTTTTCTTTTGAGTCATAGTTATGGGAATTTACTTTCAAGAGAATAAGATAATTGTGTCTATAAAACAACCTTTCTTTCCCTAAATTCTATTCCGGGCTTGTCTTACCGCCCGTTTCCTGCCCCCATTACCCGTTTCCCAAAATTTTTGTGATGTACGGCATGACAACTGCCAAGCCGTCCGGCACTTTCGCCGGGTCTTTCGCGCCAGCCGTCGCCAAATGCGCTTTGCCGCCACCACCGCCACCGGCGGCTTTCGCCACTTCACGTACAATATCTCCCGCCTTCAGTTTGCCCGCCGTCAACAAGTCCTCCGTGACTGCCGCCGCGAAACTCGCCGAGCCGCCGTTGCGCGACCCCAACACGACCACAACACCGCGCTCGCGTTCACGCACGGCATCGCACATCGTTTTCAATGTGTCGGTACTCGCACCTTCCACTTCAGCGGAAATGACCCGAACGCCATGTATGACCGAAGCGGAAACAAGCAATTCATTCACTTTCGCTGTCGCCCACCGTGCTTCCAATACGCTATACGCTTTTTCCTGTGCGCGCTTTTCTTCCAGCGTCTTCGTCAATTTATCGACAATATCACTGCCACTGCTGTTGAGCAACTCCTGCATGCGGGTTAATTGATTTTCCTGATCGAGAATGCGTTCCATTGCGGCGCGTCCCGTTACCGCTTCAATGCGCCGGACACCCGCCGCGGCACCGGTTTCAGTAGTAATCGCGAAGTAACCAAGTTCAATCGTTTTGGCAACGTGCGTGCCCCCGCACAATTCCTGCGACACCACTTCACCGGTAATCGCGTCTTTTACCCGAACCACACGGACGACGTCGCCGTATTTTTCATCGAACATCGCTTCGATTTTTCCCGCTTCGATTTCCGGCTTGAGTTTTGCCATCGCCTCTTCCGTCGGTTGTACCGGCAGGTTGCGAAGGATTTGCTCATTGACCCACTTCTCGATTTTAACAATAGTCTCCGCGGGAATTTTTTCGTAGTGCGTAAAATCGAACCGGAGATAATCAGGATGAACAAGCGAACCCGCCTGATGGATGTGGTGTCCGCAAAAGATGCGGAGCGCCTGATTCAACAGGTGTGTCGCGGTATGGTTCCGCATCAGGTCGATACGCCGATTCGAATCGATTTTACACTCGATTGTGTCGGGTACAGCATCCGACCATTCGAGTAAATGACAACGGTGTACCGGGCCGTGATCGGATTTATTCACATCGAATACATCCGCGGAAAAATCCTTGCCCGACAGCATTCCGTAATCGGCAAGCTGGCCACCCCCTTCGGGATAGAACGGCGTTTCTTTCAACACAATTTCTAAAATATCTTCGTCGTTGTCCTTCAAGATTCGCCAACGCAACGCTGTCGTTTTTTCCGACATACGGTCGAACCCGACAAATTTTCCCGCGCCCTCATGTTCGACAATCCACTCACTCGATACCGCTTGTTGGTGGCGAATTTTTGTCGAGGCCCGCCCTTGCTCGCGTTGTTTTTCGAGCATCGCATTGAAACCCGCGACATCGACTTTGCACCCTTTTTCGCGCGCCATCAATTCCGTCAGGTCGAGCGGGAATCCGTACGTATCATACAGTTGCCACGCCACTTCGCCGGAGAGTGTTCCACCGGCAGGAAGTTTCGATGTTTCATTTTCGAACCGCTCGATACCATTGTCGAGTGTGCGGGAAAAATTCTGCTCTTCGGCGCGAATCACGCGAATGATATGGTCCTTGCGCGCACGCAACTCGGGATAGAAATCCCCCATCGTTGCATCGAGCACTGGCACCAATTCATTCACAATCGGATGGGTAACGCCAAGTTGTCGGGCATAACGCGCGGCACGGCGCAACAAGCGGCGCAAAACATATCCGCGCCCCTCGTTACCGGGAAGCGCACCATCGGCGATGGCGAATGAAACTGCGCGGACATGGTCGGCGAGGACGCGGTGCGGTGTTCCTTCCACGCCTCTACCGTATTTCACACCACTCAATTCCTGCACTTTCATGATGAGCGGTTGAAAAACATCGGTATCGTAATTCGATGATGCATGTTGTAGTACCGAGCAGAGCCGCTCGAAACCCATACCGGTATCGACGTGTTTCGCAGGCAATGGCGTGAGTTTGCCGGTTTCATCGCGATTGTATTGGATGAAAACGAGATTCCAGATTTCGATGAAACGTTCCGAGCCGGTGTTGACTCCCGCCTTCGGATTCGAATCGTGTTCGATGCCGCGGTCGATGTGAATTTCACTGCACGGCCCGCATGGCCCGACGTCGCCCATTTCCCAGAAATTATCTTTTTTCCCCCACCGTGAAATATGCGCGTGGTCGATGTCGGTGACTTCTTTCCACAACGCTTCCGCTTCGTCGTCGTCTTCATACACTGTCGCGTAAAGCTTGTCCTTCGGAAGTTTCCAGACATTTGTCAATAAATCCCACGCCCATTCAATCGCTTCGCGTTTGTAATAATCACCGAACGACCAGTTGCCGAGCATCTCGAATAACGTGTGGTGATAGGTATCGACGCCGACTTCTTCAAGGTCGTTGTGCTTGCCGGATACCCGCAAACATTTTTGCGAATCGACGGCTCGGGAATAGGGGCGCGAACCCTGACCGAGGAATACATCCTTGAATTGATTCATCCCGGCGTTGGTAAACAGCAACGTCGGGTCGTCCCTTGGTACGACCGGCGCACTCGGTACGGCGGTATGGCCGCGGGCGGTAAAATATTCGATAAATTGACGGCGAAT
Source organism: uncultured bacterium (assembly GCA_964589795.1). Taxonomy (GTDB): domain Bacteria; phylum Electryoneota; class JAOADG01; order JAOADG01; family JAOADG01. The sequence continues at coordinate 14,154 of CAZPUW010000004.1, read as the reverse complement.
GTCGGATGACGAAAGCATTGAAAATTCCTATGTTTTTCCGTAGGTATGTTTTTCCGTAGGACAGACATTCCTGTCTGTCCACCTCTTGTGTCTTTTTTTGAATAGAATCTTTTCTATTCGTGTTCAATATGTTACACAATATACGAAATAGCGGGCGGGGTACAGGGTACATTGAAAAGGGGAAAATAGCCCGAAATAGCTTGCAATTCGCAAAAACAGTGGCGAACTTATACTCAACTTCTACGATTGACTCGCTCGGAGGCGACGATGACACGTTTGATCCGCAACACCCTCATTACCCTTCTTGGAGGAAAAATGAAATGTAAGATATTGTTTTGGACAATATTGGCAACTATAGTAACGCCGGCATTTTCTTGGACCTCACACCAAATTACAATCAATGATATACAAAACGCCTTAACCGTCTATAAAACAGAATCCGGTTACAACTATTCAGTTTTGGAACCGATCATTCCTATGTATGGTTGCTTTACGGCAAAAAACACAGAAGATGCTATTGTAACATTCAATACATCTGAGCCAAATGTCTTCGGTGGTTTCTTGGCGACATGGCTATTTACATACAGAGATGGCTGGCACGCTGTCATTCCGGTATGCAATCTCGAAAGTGCTAGCGAAATTGAGGTTGAGAAAACAGATGTGGAAGGAGACGGGATTAATGAAGCGGTACTAAAGATTGAGGAGACTTTTGGGAACAGTCGTGAGAGCAATTCATACGTACTCATTAAATTTAAAAAAATGAACGTCAAACCATTGATGTGTGTAGACACACTTTTTAACGACTATCTGCATGAAGCCGAAAGTGGTTTCTTGATTGAGCCGGGAAAACGTGAGGGTGGCTTCAAACACGATAAGGATATTGCACTCGTTGATTGGGATCAAGATGGTGTAAAAGATATCCTTACCGTGTCCAAAGAAACTAAGAAACGAACTATCTACAAATTCAATGGAAGTAAGTTCGTGGTTACAAAATGATTGGCTTTTACCATTCTATTAAACCAGAGTAGCCTTACCATTTTCTTGGATGTTTCTCTCCGCTCAAGCGAAGGATAGCTCGGGAGTAAGTTGCGTCTATCGGCACTTGTACGGAAATTATGCGTACCAAGTTGGCAGTGTGTGTATTTTGTAGTTGCAGTCTTGAAAGGAAATTGAAGTGTCAAAAAATAATCGTAATTTGCTGATTGTGTTAGGTATACTATGTCTCGCAGCAACTATGTTGTTTTTTGACAGTAGTTCCAAGTCGAAAGAACCTACGCCGGTTGTGCAATTTAATGTTACAGAGCCAGAACACCCATTGTATATGGATGAGGTTCAAAATCGAGGTTTTGTGTATTTTTATTCGGATAATTATGATGATAGAAACCTTGACTCTTTGATTAGAATAGGTAAATTAGAACCGGTTGATTATTTGAAAATGCAAGAAGCGCAACAAGCTCATAATGAAAGATGGAAGCAATCTCATGTTGTGTACAAACAGGTACAGGGTGACCATGGTTTTGGGAAAGATATTTTAAACACAATTATCATGCTGTTTATGTTGGCGTGGAAATTTATTTGGTGGATTGTTCCAATAGCTATTGGCGCTTATATCCTAGGCGGCGTTATCCGTTGGGCCGGTAAACAATGAGCAAGAAATATGCGTCGAAACTCGCGTCAGGAATTTATTTCTACCGGTTGAATGCAGGAACATTCAGTCAAACAAAGAAACTATCGTTGTTGAAGTAGGAATATAAACAAATCATCCTAAGGATGGAGGCAAAGATGTTGCGCACTGCACGAATTATTCTCACGATAGTAGGTTGTATTGGTTTATTTACGTTGTCGTTCGCTCAACCGAATTTCGGTGTAAACCAACTATCACAAACAGCATTTTCTTCATCATCTTCACGTCAAGGTTGGAGTCGCAATGTCGAAATCTCAGGAAATTATGCGTACGTAGCGGATGGCGGCGATGGCATCCGAATTTTCGATATTTCAAATCCAAGCAGCCCGCAACAAGTCGGAAGGTGCACAACCGCAACCGCATCATTTGATGTAGCAATCTCGGGTAATTATGCTTATGTAGCAGATTATTTTACCGGATTGCACATTCTTGATGTTTCAAACCCCACAACCCCTCACGAAGTTGGCGCTTGTAGCGAATCGGGAATTGCGCTTGGTGTGAAGGTGGTGGGTAATTTTGTTTATCTCGCAGATAGTACTCACGGCTTGCGAATAATAGATGTTTCGAGTCCCGATAGCGCCCATGAGGTGGGGTATTACGACACACCCGGAGCATCTTATGATGTGACAATCGTTGGAGATTATGCTTATGTCGCAGATGGTGTTGCCGGCTTAAGAATTATCAATATTTCAAACCATTCAGCTCCTACTGAGGTTGGATATTACGATACACCGGGCGCGTCAGTAAATGTTACTGTGTCTGGAAATTATGCCTACGTTTCCGATTACGGTTCGGGGGTACGCATTGTCGATATTTCCAATCCTGAAAGTCCGCAAGAAGTCGGTTTTTACCAAACATACGACGTAGCTATGAATATCGCAGTAGCGGGTAACTATGCATATATCGCAACCCGTTATGACGGACTGGATATTATTAATATCTCGAATCCGGCAAGCCCTATTGAGGTTGGATTTTACTCCGCTTCCGATCATTATTATGGTATCGTAGTGAATGTGTGTGGGGTTGCGCTATCAGGAAATAACGCCTTCATTTCAGTCGGTAGCGCACTTTTACGCGTAATCAATATTACGAGTCCATCCAACCCGGTCGAACGTTGGCATTACTCCGCCGGAACAACGGCAACGGTTTGGTATCGCGGACTTTCAGTTTCAGGTAGTTACGCTTTTCTTGCCGCTCAAGATGGCGGTTTACAAGTAGCAAACATCTCAAATCCCAATTCACCGACATTAGTAAGCACTTGTACTTCACCGACTGCTACAGTTAGTGTAAAAACTGTAGGCAGTTATGCGTTCGCGACTGCGTATTATTCTGGACTACGCGTTATCGATATCTCGACCCCCTCGAATGCTCACGAAGTGGGAAATTTCGATGCACCGGGTGTAGCATTAGGGATAGATGTTGTCGGGAATTATGCGTATCTCGCTGACAGTACATATGGGTTATATATCATAGATGTGACGATTCCTTCCAGCCCGCAGTTCGTGGGAAACTACGATACACCGGGAGCGTCTTACAGTGTATCGGTGCAAGGTAATTACGCTTACGTTGCGGACGGTGTCGGTGGTTTAAGAATTATCGACATTTCGAACCCGGCAAATCCCAGCGAGGTAGGGCATTGCGGACTACCCGGACCGGCAGTCGGCGTCGCTGTATCAGGTAATTATGCGTATGTATGCGATTACAATGCGGGGTTCCGGGTAGTAAATGTTTCCAATCCGGAAAGTCCCGTGCTTGTTGGCTCTTATCTAACCACTGACTGCGCAATCAGTGTTTGCGTCGCGGGAAATTATGCGCTTGTTGGTGCACGATATTCGGGGCTATATATCTTTGATGTAACAAACCCGATGTACCCGCAACCGGTCGGTTATTATGATACCGCCGACAACGCATGTGGAGTGACATACGATGGTAATTATGCCTACTTAACCGATGGCAACTCGTTTGATATATTTGATTGTTCTCAATCGGTAAGTGTTATTGACCATGAAAAGGGGCTTCCCAAAATCTTTTCTTTGAACCAAAATTATCCCAATCCGTTCAACCCTACCACCACCATCGAATACACCGTTCCGAAAACAAGTCGTGTCATGTTGAAGTTGTATGATGTAACAGGACGCGAAGTTAGCACACTGGTGAACTTCAATCAAAATCCCGGTACCTATCGCGTCAAAGTGGATGGAAGTAAGCTTGCATCCGGCATCTATTTTTATCGGATGACCGCCGGCAACTTTAACCAAACCCGGAAATTTTCTATCGTGAAGTAATTACTTTGGAGTCAGTTATGATGCGGTTTTCACGTAGCATGTTCGTTTTCGTCGGATGTTTTGTTCTTGTCTCGATTTCGTTCGCGCAGGACAGCTCGGGGGTGAGTTGTGTGTATCGGCACTCATACTGGAATTATGCGTACCAAGTCGTCGCCTCCGGTAATTACGTGTATGTTGCGGATGGCGCCAGCGGCTTGCGAATCGTGGACGCGACCCGTCCCGATTCTCTCTTTGAAGTCGGTTACTACGACGACAGCAGATATGGTTTCGCCACAAAGCTCGCCATACGCGACAGCTTCGCTTATGTCTGGTTTGATGCACCGGAGCCGTATTTCCAGGTATTCAATATTTCCAATCCGCACAATCCGACACTGTTGAGTACGTTGATAATGGGATTGACACCGATTGATAATTATGGCGGGATTTCTTTTGCTGGAAATATTTTGTTGCTTACGAACGGCTTTCTTTACATGATTGACGTTTCCAATCCCGCATCTCCGCAACTGTTGGATGCTCCGGGAATTCGGGCGTACGGTGCCGTGTATGCGAACAACCTGTTATATACCGTTTCCGACTCGCTTCGTATCTACGAATATCACAACCCGTTTACACCGCAACAAATATGTTCTTGTGGGACTCCCGGAACGAATATCGATGTCGCGGGAAATTATGCGTACATCGGCGGCACCAGCGTTCTCTTTACGGTAAATGTTTCCAATCCGCTCGCTCCGGTTGCTACCGACAGCACTGTCATCGATGTCGCTCACAATGTATCCGTAATCAACGACACACTCTATACATTTTCGATGGGCGGATTCAATGCGTATGAGCTGACCAATTCCGCACGTCCCGTACTTATTAGTCATATTAGTTGCGGCGGCAATTACGCGGCGATTTCGGGTTCGACGTTATTTACCATTGACGGCGAATACGGTCTGTATGCCTACAGCTTATCGAATCTTTCTTCTCCCCAATTACTATCCCACTACCAAAAGAGCGTCGATTCGTTCGTCCTTAATGTCGCGACATCCGGCAATTACGGCTACTACGCTGATTTATACCATGGCTTGCGAATCGTCAACTTCACAAATCCGGCGGCACCTGTGGAAACGCTCTTTGCGCTCGACACCTTTGCGTTAAGCGGTGTGGAGGAAATCGCTATCTCGGGCAATTACGGCTATTTCGTCGGCTACAATGGTTTTCACGTATTGAATGTAACCAACCCGATGAGTCCTATAGATGTGAGCTTTACCGGTCCGGCGTATTTTCAAAATCTTTCGGTTTCCGGCAATTATTGTTACGGTGTGAGTAACGCCTACTCGTCACAAACACTATTCTATATTTTCGACGTTTCAGATTCATCAAATCCACATCAGGTTGGGTCTTACACAGTAAATGGTATGGTTTCGGATTATGTAGTAGCGAATAACCACGCTTATATCGCATCCGCCGGGAACGGTTTGCGTATCCTTGATGTTTCCAGTCCCACTTCCGTTCAACAAGTTGGTGTTTTTTCACGTGGCTCAAGAGTAAATTCGGTAGCGGTGTCCGGCAATATCGCATTTGTTGGTGATTCGCTTGGATTGTCAATCGTAGATGTCAGCACCCCTTCTTCACCGCAACAAATCGGTTCGGTGGCTCTTTCTTATGTGGGGTTAATGCGGGTATCAGGTAATTATTTGTTCTTGGGCGCGGATACCGGCCTAAAGGTTTTTAATATTGCTACGCCATCTTCGCCACAGGAAGTGGGTTTTTATAATGACATCCGTGGATTTATCTACGGGATGTCTGTATCGAACAACAAAATATTTGCCGCGGAATATAACTACACCACCATCTACGATTGTTCGCAAGCCCTTGGTGTCGTTGACCGTGCGAGCGATGCTGTTCCGCAATCGTTCTCACTGAAGCAAAATTATCCCAACCCATTCAACCCAACGACCACCATCGAATACACGATTCCGAAAACAAGTAAGGTGGAGTTAAAACTATTCGATGTCACCGGTCGTGAGGTGGGAACACTCGTCAACTTTAATCAGAATCCCGGCACCTATCGAGTCAAGCTTGATGCATCGAAACTTGCATCGGGAATTTATTTCTACCGGTTGCAGGCAGGAAATTTCAACCAAACAAAGAAACTTACCGTGATCAAGTAACAACAACTGGGAGGCGACCATGAAACGCTTGTTCCGCAACACCCTGTTTACTCTTCTTGGATGCATTTCTCTATTTTCAATTGCGCTCGGGCAGGACAGTTCGGGGGTAAGGTGTTTGTCGCGTATGCAGGTTATGAATTCGGCTTGTTCAGTTGTTTTATCAGGAAATGTTGCGTTTGTCGCGTTAGGTAAAACCGGATTTGGTGTTATAGACATATCCGATCCTATGAATCCTGTCGTCATCGGAACAGGTAGAACGCCCGGCTTCGCAATGAACGTTGCAGTATCTGGAAGCTATGCCTACATCGCAGATAGTTCTTATGGATTGCGAGTATACAACATCGACTCCCTGTCTAATCTGGTTGAAGTTAGTTTCATCCAATCCGGGATCGTTTCGAATGTTGCTATTTTAGGCGATTATTTATATGCCGCTAATGGAGATTCGGGGTTGGCGGTCTTTGATATCAGTACGCGAGACAACCCGCAACTCATCCGGTATGTACGAACTTCCGGTCAGGCATTCGATTTATCAATTTTCGATAACAAAATTTATGTTGCTGATGGTGACTCCGGGTTATGCATATTAAATCTTACTGATCCCGCCTTTCCGCAAGTTATCAGAACTTTTTTAGGTACTATTGTACGGGCAAATAAACTTGTCGTTCATGGAAATTATGTCTATGTGGTCGATAATCACCCGTGGGCAATGGACCCTTATTATAACGAAGGATCGATTCATGTTATCGATTGCACTCAGTTGGCAACAACGCATGAAGTAGCTTTTTTTCTGCAATCACCGGCAGCTTATGGTAGTTGTATTGAAAGTATTGCATTCGACAACGATTCCCTTTATATGAGCAGTTGGAATATTAGAGCTTCAGATATCGGGCACAGTACCTATGTTGAATCTGATTTCTATTTAACCATCTTTAATGTGTCAGATCCGGACAGTTTGCAACAGATTTCGGTTACTACCTACGCGCAATCAAATGGTGGTCGTATTTACGAGCGAATTTTGGGATTAGCAATCTCTAACGGATACTTATTTTATGCAAAAGGTTCTGATGGCTTACAAATTCACAGCATTTCCGGAAACCCGTCGGTTTATGGCAGTTGCTTGAATGATATCGTGTCAACCATTGCCGTGTCGGGCAACTATGCTTATGTAGGAGATAATACTATCCTTAAAGTCGTTGACATCTCTAATCCCTCAACGCCTTTACTGGTAGGATCTTTCGACACTCAAGGTTATGTTTTTGATATTGCCATCGCGAATCAATTAGCTTATTTGGCAATCTCTGCTACAGGATGTAAAATATTGAATGTATCCAACCCCGACAGCATATATGAAGTCGGCGTATTTCCCATATCCGGTTCACGAATTTCGATATCGGGAAACCATGCATTTGTGTCAGGTGGAAGCCGGGTAAGTATAATTGATGTTTCCAACCCTGCACAACCGACACAAATTGGTTATTACGATCCCCAAGTACAATGGTATGCAGATCGAATTTCTATAAGGGACCACTATGCTTATGTTTCGTATGCTAATGTTGGGTTGAGAGTTCTTAACATCGATAGCCTCCAAAATCCGGTTGCAGTAGGTATGTGGTTGTCAGGTCATTGGATTAGTAACAATGTGATTTCTGGTAATTATGCTTTTGTTGTAACCGATGATGCGAACGCTGTATTCGTCGTTGATATTAGCAATCCATTATCTCCACATTTAGTAAACACGTTTGTCATATCTTCAAATTCTTATGCGATGGATGTCTCCATCTCGGGAAATTATATGTATGTCGCTGATTATTTTTTAGGCTTGAGGGTAATCAATATTGCGGCACCTACGAATCCGCATGAAGTGGGTTTCTACGACACTCCTGGTACCGCATACTCAGTCGTTAATAAAAACGACACCTCTTTCGTTGGTGACGAAACCAATCTCGGTATCTACGACTGCTCGCAAGCCCTCGGTGTCGTTGATCGCGCAAGCGATATCGTTCCACAAACATTTTCTCTCAAACAAAACTATCCCAATCCATTCAATCCAACGACCACTATCGAATACGCGATTCCGAAAACAAGTAAGGTTGAACTAAAACTGTTCGATGTCACCGGTCGTGAGGTGGGAACACTCGTCAACTTCAATCAGAATCCCGGAACGTATCGCGTCAAACTCGACGCATCGAAACTCGCATCGGGAATTTATTTCTACCGGTTGAATGCGGGTAGTTTTAGTACGACGAAGAAATTAACGCTTATCCGCTGATTCACGGTCATTATTCGATTACTCTATTCCGGGCGGTTTCCTTGACCGCCCGTTCCTTTTCCCCTGACCACTAAATCCCGTATTTTAAAGTGATGAAGCCGAAGCTTACCGAATACGAAAAAGCTCTGTTCCCGGTTCCCTTTCGGGAATGGTCGAAGATATTTCGGTGGGCATACATCGCCGCGACAATTGTTGCGCTGATTTGGGTATCCCGGCTCGAATTGAATTGTATGCCCGGTGCATCCCTTCGCGCTTCCCATCCCGCCCGGAAACTTTCCGACCAACTTACCCCGCGCGGAGGCCCCGCCGGACTTGAAACGTGGGTACTCCCCGAATACAAATTGCGCGACGCCGATACCCTCGCCTTCTACATCGAAAACACTTTATCCGAACAACGCCGCGTTGCGCTTGGTGCGCCGGAATTATCACTCAATGCGCGCATGAAGTATGCGTTAGGGCCATTCGAATCGCGTCCTCCTTTGCGTCTTCTCCTTGGTAACGACCCCCCTTCGGAGCGACTGAGCAGTTATGCGGCATGGGTGGATGAACTTGGCGACCGGGGTGACCCCACGGCGCGGGAACATGTACGCGGATTCTTTCGGTTCGCCGACAATTTTGGTAAAACGCTGCATGACCCGGATAACGACCACTTGTCGACGAGTTTTCTCCCCCTGTTTGCAACCAGTGTGTGGCGCGAGAGTGGAAACCGGGTGATTGTGCGGCTTGGTAAAACCTCCGGCTCCGATACCGTCGCGCAGATTTTTCATCCTGATGCCGGCAAAGTTATCGGTACGACTATCGAAGCACACGAAACGCGAAACCGGTTGCTGTGGCTTATTCCGGCACTGGTACTCGCCTTGCTGTATGCATTTTGGAATAAATATCGCCGCGACTACACCGGTTGGAAATGCACACTGGTTGGCATCGTAGGAACCGGCGTCTGGACGTTGGTCGCGTGGGAATGGTTTATCACGAAACTCGACCCCATCACATGGATGCTCCTACCGTTGCCGTTTTATGCCGGAATATTTCTCGCGCGTAAAGTGCGGATGATTGGTGCAGGACGCGATCCCGAAACCGAGTTGAGTAAGTTGTACGCGAAATGGTATGCACCGGTCTTAATTGTATTCGGTTGTTTGCTCCTTGCCGGATTATTTCTTAGCGGTACGACGGGCAGGTTATTGCTGGTAGTTTCCGGTATCATGCTCGGACTGATTGTTACGCATGGATGGTGTATCACCGAAGATTTTCTTGCCGTCAAACCATACCGTGCGGCACCGCGCGACCCGAAAAAAAATTATGTCGTACTTTTTCTCGCATTCCCTGTGCTCGGTTGGTTTATGCAACCCTACATCCCTGTGGCAGGCAACTCTCCGCTGCAGCCGGTATTTACGGACAATTTGAGCGACACCGCATTCGCATTGAATCCCTATTGGTTAGGCCCGTTAACTGACACTGAAACTGAACCGGTGCTTGGTGCGCTCAAGAGACAAGTACCGGATGCTGAAATATATAATCCCGTGGTTTGTTCGCCGCGGCAGTTAACCAACGAGGATCGCGATTGGTTTCATCCACTTCACTCGCTACCGTTAATTGGAAGTTTGGAGTACACGGATGAAGAACTTGAGTTGGAGCGGATGAACATTTTAGGCGATTGGGGCCTTGCCGTCGACCGCATCGACAATCTGGTTAAGCAAAATCCGACTGACACCCTCCTCAATAATGCATGGGAAGCGGAATTACACGTAGGGGTCGTACAGAGAGTCACACAGGAATTGTCCGACCCCCATTTCGACTGGTCGCCGCCGAAATCCACCACAAATTTCGGGTTCTCCCTCGCACCAAACAATCCTCGGCAGGAATGGCGACTACTCGCGCGGGAACAATTGGAGCGCGCCGCGAATAACTTGCGTATCTCTTCCGTAGAGATGTTGCATCGCAATCCGAAAACAGTCGGTGGGGATTGGTTCGACGCTTTCCATATCGGTCGTGGCGAAACCATTGCCGTCGTGTACACGCGGGATACTACCGCACTACAAATGTTCGCACGGAGTTACACTCCGGGAATACAACTTGCCGGCCCGGCGGTTTTACGCGATGCGGAACGTGAATCGTTGAAATTCGCCGAAATTATCGGATTTATCCTATTGTCCGTGTTGATTGCCACATCGATTCAGAAACGGTGGTGGTCTTCAATTTGTTCATTAGCTGGTGTTGCCGCGGGCTCGGGAATTGCTATCTTTTGCGGACTACCGGTTGTTGCAGTCGTGCTGGGAAGTTTATGCGGTTTCGCGTTTCTGCTAACGGTACGCGATAACAAAAGTGGGGTGGGATTGGGTATTGTTCTATTGTTCATGCCCGTAGCGGCGATTGCCGCGAGTGGTCTCATTGTGCTGTCGGGAGGGATTATTCGGATATTGGGTAATGCCGATTAACCGCGTGAAGTTAAACCGTACACTTCGATATTTGCTCTATGCCGTAACTGTGAGCGGCATCCTCTTCGCACTCGGTTTTGCCAAACGCACGGATGATGTCGCCTTCCATGAACCGCCGAATTTAGGTGCATTCGCCGCGGAAAACGATACGCTGTCAATTTTACGCGAATATGCCGATGATATTTCCACCCTTCGCCTCAAGCTGTTACAACTTGAATACATCAACGTGCAACGCGCGAAAGACCACCAACCCGCATTGAAATACGATTTGTTGGCGGGTAGGGTGATGGCGGCGCATCTTGCGGAGCAGACCCGCGAGCGGACGTTCGCCCATAAAAATCTTGCCGGTGAATTGTGTTTTCATCGTTGGGCGCACACCGGGCGCACCGATCATGTTCGGGAAAATTTATATGCCGTATTTACCGGAGCGCCGATTGAGCGCGGTAACGAAGATGAGACCTTTTTGATGCACCGTGCAGTCGATGCATTTCTCGCCGAACAACCCCCGGAAGACGGCCACAAACGGACACTGCTCGATCCGTTTGCAACACATGTTGGAATCGCATTTGAGCAATCTTCCGACAACCGAAGCTGGCGCTATGGTGAATTGTACGTCAACAAATACGTCGATCTTGCGCCAATACCACACGAGATGTCGAACGGCGATACCTTGAAATTACGAATAACATTCGACAAACCGGGTATTGGGCCATACTGCTTCCTTGCGTATTGGTCGCCCGGTTTGATACCGCCAACCCGCAAGGAACAATTCACCGCGCATTCTTACACTGAAGCGACGGATGTCGTTCCGATAAAAGAGTGGCCATGGGATTTCGCGGGATACGTACCGAACGACCAAACGGCAAGTGTGTACATTCCATTGCATCACATCAAGCCGGGAATCTTGTATGGAATTTTATATATTCGCGACCATATCGAATCGATACCATATCATGGCGGGAAAGCGACAACCGAGGGTACGATTCCGGCGGCGGGAGTAGTAATTGAAATAAAGTAGAACAGGTCTCTTACCTATTTAACCAGCACCAACCTTCCACTGTAAGATGATTTACCCGACTGCAACCGATAGAAATACATCCCACTCGAAACCTGCGAACCATTCCACAATACCGAGTGCGAACCAGCACTCATTTTATTGTGAATGAGCTGTTCAATATGACGACCAGTAATATCGAATACGTCGAGTGCGACCACAGAAGAAGCAGGTAGCGAGAAAGTGATGCGGGTAGTGGAATTAAACGGATTGGGAGCAACCATCACCAGACGGTCGCTAATTGGAACGAAAGGGGGACGGTGTTCTCCTACTGAAGTTATGGGGATATTGACTGGTTCAGTTAACCAAGGGACGTATCCGATAGAATCACCGATGGAATCGCCGGAACTAAATCGATTGGCGGTATTCCGCGGGCCGTCCGGCGTACCCCAATAACAATTGTAGGCGGTACTACCGCTGGTTACCCATTGTAAAACTCCCAACCCATTATTGATAAAATTGCAGTTAGTTAAATGAATTACTGCACCAAGAGAGACAAATGTGGCGGCTAACGGGGTATTATTTAGAAATATATTACTGTCGGCGTATATGATGGCATTTTGACGGGCATTGATGGCGGTACCGCCGATAGGGCCGATTATACCGGGGTTATTCGTAATATTTTGGTCGAACAGGTTGCGATGCACGATATGGCGGCCATACTGAAAAGTCATCGCGCCAGCGCCCAAACCGCTATTGTTTATCAATTGGTTGTCATGGATATCCCAAATGGTGGAATCAACCGTATTAAAATATGCCCCGCCGGTTTCCGATGTCAGTGCACGATTATTGGTTATTAGATTATTTTCAAACGTGCGCACAAAATTACGCAACGTTTGATCGGTGGAAGTCCCGATACCGGCGCAATATTCGGCAGTATTGTTCGTAATGAAGTTATTTCGAATCAAATTAAATTCAATGCAATACGCACCACCATAGCCATTTACGCCATTGTTTTCGGTGAAATAGGAATCGAGTAATTCGCCATAAACATAATTATCACCGACCAATCCTCCACCAAACCAATCGGCAAAATTACCAATAAACCGGCAAGAATGAATGATTATGGAATCACCACGCATAATGTGAATTCCACCACCGCAATCACGATTTCCACCAATAGAATGAATAGCCGAACAGGAATCAATAAGGCAATTGGTCATTTGCGAATTTCCGGTAAATATTTCCATACCACCACCACCCGCCGCCACCGATTTTGTGATTCTGCAGTAATCCATCGCGATATTGGAAGAATCGGCAAAGATGGCGCCACCGACTCGAATAACGGGATTGAAATAATCGGTACCCAACCCATCATGAAAGGTTATTCCGGAAATTGTTAAATGATTGCAAAGATGGATACGAAAAATACTGCGGGAATGGGTGGAGTCATTGCGTACGGATTCGGGTATCGTGATTATGACACGGGGAATATCGTTCGTGTCGTTGGAAAGCAGAAAAGTTCCGGCGATCGTCAAAGAAATATGCGTAAAAAATACTTGTTCGAGATAATTTCCATTCGCAAGTAACACAGTATCGTTCGGGTTACTCGCCTGAACGGCGGTGGAAATTGTCGTGTATTCGGCGGGTACGTGCCGGATAGTGCAAGTTGCAGGAGATAAGAAAATAAAAAAAAGTAATGCAGATAGGTAAAAACGAAAATTGGAACTTATCATCTACGTCCCTTTCGTTATTTCATTTTCAAGCTACATAAATTTTATGTCAAATACCATTGCGATAAAAGTTCTAATCAAGATTTTATGCAGATCAGCAAATACCTTACCACATTCTCGACAGATTCAGCGATACATTATTCTGCATATAACTTCCTTGCGGGGAGCGGCTTACCACCAACAGGGTCGCTTCACCATACAAGCGCCAGCCGTTGCCCGGACTCCTATCCAGCGTAATCACCGGGCCCAATCCCGCAGTCGAAATGTCCGCGTACCGCACATTTCCGTTCCCCCTGATTTCGTAATGGTACGGTTGCCGCTCGTATGCCGCGATACCGATACCGATGCCGACACCATAAATGGGAATCCGGTAACGAATATTGCCTACCGTAGTTTGAATCGATTCCGAAAGCGATTGTTCGTACGCGCTGCGGTCAAAGGCGCCACGGTCTTCAAAATCAGCGCGAATACCCCATTGGAGCGCACCCGGCCCAAACCCCGCCGATGCCGAATCGAAAAATGTCAATCGCCGCGACAACACATCGCGGTTCGGTTGGCTCGATAATTGGAAATCAAACAATACGTATGTCACAACCGC
>CAZPUW010000003.1:17981-22246 GCA_964589795.1 uncultured bacterium | reverse complement strand
GCAGCCACTGCGGAACTCTTTTACCATACTTTTCATGGCCGCAAAATATGCATCAATGGTTTTGGGGCGGACGCACATGTAGCGGTTGCGGCGAGGAAGTTAACCGCAAAAACGCAAAGTTGATTCAACTAACTCATTAGATAAATCTGTGACATACGATTCAGTGCGCCGGGGGGGGCATGTCGGAATCAAGTTCCATCGATCTCGCAAGAGTGCTCGCGGGTTTCCAGCGTGCCATTTCGGGCGAATCGATTATTGGTGAAAAACTCAAGAAAGGGGAACGGCGTGAAGTCGTCGTCTTCTTCCTCGATATCGTCGGATTCTCCACCCTCACTGAAAAACTAAGCGACCCCGAACAGGTTTACTCCATCATCTCCGGTTTATTCTCTGCATTCTCACAAATCATTCGGCATCATGGCGGTAAAGTAGAAAAATTTATCGGCGATGCAATTATGGCGGCATGGGGAACCGAGCGCACTTCCGAAAACGACTCCGAAAAAGCGGTACTGGCCGGCATCGAAATTATTGAAGCACTCGCTCAAATCAATACGATACTCGCAGAACGTAAAATCGAACTACAAGCCCGGATCGGAATCAATGCCGGGCTCGTTGTATTTATTCCCGATCCCGAGAACCCCAACGGTTGGTCGATTACCGGTGATTCAGTCAACTCCGCGCAACGCCTTGAAAGCAATGCCTTACCGGGTACGATTCTCGTTAGCGCATCCGTCCGCGAACGCGCGGGTGAGGCCTTCCTCTACGAAGATAAAGGCGAGGTAATATTTAAAGGTAAGTCGATCCCCATTCACACTTTTCGCATCACCGCGAAAGGGACGGGACGAAAAAAACCGTGGGAACGTGTCGAAATTGTGAAACGATCTCCCATCGTAGGACGTGAACGGGAGTTGACGTGGTTGCGGGAAATCCATAACCGGGAACCGGAAAAAAATTGGCGCGGTGGTGCAAAACATTTTGTCACCGGAATCAAAGGAGAACCGGGTCTTGGTAAATCGCGGCTGATACATGAATTTACCAAAGACACAAATTCAATCGTACTTAAAGGCCAAACCCTTGCCTTTGCCCAACCGCCGCTATGGGTTTGGTCAACCATTTTGCGCGACTATTTTATCGTCCCGGAAAATGATACTTCCGCCCGTAATCGAATCGAAGAAGCAGTCGATAAAATTGTGAACGGAATTCCCGAAGCAGATAGTGAAGAGCTAAAAAAACGACTTCCGTTTTTCTATCGGATGTTATCCATTCCATTCAACCGGGAGCAAACCACACCGCTTGACGACCAGACCCGGCAAGTCGAAACTTTTCTGGCAATGAAGTATTTATTGCAGGCGCTCGCGTACTGCTCGCGATTGATTGTCTTACTCGAGGATACCCACTGGCTCGACAGTTCTTCAGAAAAAATGTTGAGTTTTCTGTTCGAGAATTGTGAAACGAATAATCCGATTTTATTTATTTGTACTTACCGCCCGGAAGGGACACTGCCGAAAGTACATCCATCGTATGCCGATGCCGCCGAATGGGAGCTTCACCCCATTGGGGAAACCGATTGCCGGAAATTAATCCGCAGTATGCTCTCTGGCGACCTGCCGGAAAACGCCGAACATTTTATTGTACAACGTGCCGACGGGAATCCATTTTTTGTCGAGGAAGTGGTTCTTTCACTTATTGCCCGTGGTATACTCCAGCAAAATGAAGCGCGATGGGTGTTACTGCGACCGCTGACTGATGCGGAAGTACCGCTCACGCTGAATGCGTTGGTTCTCTCCCGAATCGACCAACTTGAACCGATACTCAAAGAAGTTGTCCGCCGTGCTTCGGTAGTCGGACGCGAATTTTTCCTCGACACTCTGTTGCGCATCAACCAGAAACTTGGCGATATCGAGCAGACTGGTGAACATTTGGATGAACTCGAACGCAACGCGTTGTTGCTCGAACTGCCGGATAGCGATCCGCTCGCTTACCTATTCAAACATGCCGTTACCCGCGATGTCGCTTACAGTACCATTCTCCACCGCAACCGGAAAATTCTGCACGGAGTAACGGCTGCCGTAATGGAAGAGTTGTACGGAACGTCGGAAACATACTCACCGATAATTCTTGACCACTTGTTGAAAGCGGAAGCGGAAATCGAAAAGATTATCACATGGTGGCAACGGACACAGAAACACTGCAAATCCCAACAACAAATCCGGGAATTAGTCGATTGGAGTGAGCGCGTCGCACAAAGAATACGCACTGAACCGGTATCGGAACAGCGCGACGAAGTTTTATTTACAGTTCTCGAAAGATTGAGCATCTCCTACGGTGAACTTGGTAATGTCCCGAAAAATGAAGAGACTCTTACTGCCATGGAACAATTAGTCGATCGTTACCAATGGCTCGACCATAAATGGGAGTGGATAATCCAACTCGCCAATTGTTTCATGTTGCAAGGGAAAGCAGATGAAGCATATTCCATCGTACAAAAAGCGTTTACCGAATTACCGATACCAGATTCCCCGGAAAAACTTGCCAAGATAACCAATATCAAGGGAAACGTGTCGCTGCATAAAAATCTACTAACCGAAGCGGAAGCGTGTTTCCGCGAAGTAATCCGGCTCGCGGACGGAGTCGACAATAGGTTGTCGGTGTTAGGGCATAACAACCTCGGTGTCGTATTGAACAGCACCGGTAGGACGGTGGAATCAATCGAAGAATATCAGAAAGCAATCGAAGGTTCAACCGCGAATCAGACACCGGTTTTCTTTATCAATTTATGCGAGGCACTTGCCGCTGTTGGACGGGTGGAAGAAGCAAGAGCCGGTCTGCTCGATGCTGCGAAAATAACCCGGGACCGCGGCCTGAAACTCTCCGAAGCAGACGCCTACCGTTATCTCGGCGATATCGATTTCGAGCGGGAAGAGTGGCAATCAGCATTGGATTATTTTCATAACGCTTCGATTTTATACAAAGAATCCAATGCGTCCAGCGACGATACCTACGTCTTATGCAGATTAGGACACGTCCATCTTGAGCACGGGGAAACAAGCGAAGCACAGGCAATTATCGACGAGCTCACGCTTATTGGCAACAAGAATCCTGATTTTATAGATCCAAAGCAAGTTACCGGTTTACAGGATGCAATGAAGCAATTCAGCGGTAATCGTTAAGCAATCGACTTTTTGTTTGTTCGTAAACGTAAAATTGGGGATAT
The DNA here is from genome assembly GCA_964589795.1 of uncultured bacterium. Taxonomy (GTDB): domain Bacteria; phylum Electryoneota; class JAOADG01; order JAOADG01; family JAOADG01. The sequence continues at coordinate 19,035 of CAZPUW010000003.1, read as the reverse complement.
TATGGGAATAACTACTGATGGAGGATGTTCCCATGATGTACCCGAGACGAAAAATGCGAATAGTGAGGACGGTTTTTGCCGCGTTGTTGATGTGTGCGCTGATTGTCGGTAAAATTTTGGTTATTGAAGACATTTATACTATGCGCCAACAAGCGGATGAATGGTCGCCCGGAAAATATGCCGCTTCGATTATCCACAATGCGATTAATGCCGCGGTATTCCCGTGGTCAGCGCCCCTTACCGAAAACACCATTAACCGATATCTCGATAAAAAATCCCTCCAGAATCTAACGACTCCCGTTCCCATCCTTCCCGCTCCGTTCGATAAATTCACTCACTTCATTTACTGCTACCGTTACCACGGCACTACTAAATTTATAACCCGCGACACGACGCAAACCGGTTATGTTATCGAAATGCTGGATCATTTCGAGAAAAAGACGAAATGGAATTACCCCACCAACCGGCGCTGGTCACAGAATCTGAATCACATTACCTCCGGTGATACCATTTATTATCGCGGGGTATTCGTCGATTTGGACGCGCGACGGCCCTACAATGTGGCATTGGTGGACACCGTCCTTGAAACCATTCCGCTCAGGTGGATGGTGGCTGTGCACGGAAAACCGATGACGGTGCTCGATTGGGCGGGTGATGGTAAATTCAGAATCATGATAACCGATAGTGCAAAACGGGTCATCTATCAACGCGGCGACACCGTCCGGTGCCAACTTGCATACCACGAATTATGGCTGGGTGAAGACACGCAAACACACGTGTCGATTTATTCTTCCGGTGTTCCTTATCTTGTGGATAACCGCATCTCCAAAAAATTAAAACGGTTACAATGGACTTTAGCGTTCGACTTTACTTTATTACTTTTACTGTTAGCGGAAGGATTTTATTTCCGTGGTTATCCTATTTCCAAAAAACGCCGTGAATTGGAAATGGAGTGGGAGCGGGAACGCTCACAAAAACCATAGCATACGAATGAGAAAGCAAAACACCGTTTTATGATTCATCCCCGCCGCAAATTCCGCATCACCGGGTTCAT
>CAZPUW010000003.1:4287-17971 GCA_964589795.1 uncultured bacterium | reverse complement strand
ATTTTACTCGTTTCGGTCTTCGCTGGAATTTGTGTGCTGTTAATTACGGTCATATTGTCTGATGCTCGCCGGGTCGTAGCGTATGGCCAATATGAAAACAATCTTGCTTCCGTTCATACCATCCATCGTTACCTGACTGCGATTGCCACCCCACGTCACAACCCCATGCTCGAACCGATACTCGATTCGTTTTATTCCGACTCTACATTCCACCAGAATTTTACCACGGTTCCAGTTCTCCCCACTCCCTATTATTCATTTTTGTCGCTATTCGCCGGGTATCGGGTCGATGGTAAAATCGTCAAACTGATGATGGCACAACCAAGTCCGAACTTCTCCAGCATACTGCTTGAGCAAGCGCTCGACCTGAAAGGGAAAGGGTATAGCGACTCCCTTTGGGAAATAAAATCGAAAACATTTAGTTCCGGCGATACGGTTTATTTTCATGCCCACGCCATCGACAAAATCGCTTACCACAAACTACTTCCGTTTCTGATGGATGATGCGCTCGACAAAATTCCCTCGCGATATATGGTTAACACGATGGCGTCGGGAAAAATAGCGAAGGATACGCTAAAGAACGATTTAATTACGGTGTGGTTGCAATACAAATTGCGCACGATATACAGGCGCGGTCCTACCGGCGACCGCTTTATCGCCTACGAACAAGACAACTTCGCCGGTGACCCCGAAATGAAAATTCATTACTTCTACTACCGGACAATCGAGTACCCTGCCCATTACCGGAAAGACCTCGAAAAACGGTTATCGGAATTGATGTGGGCAGTAATCATGTTATTAATGACGATACTGATGGCGGGACTGACACGCGGACATTCGGTATTTCCTACCCGAAAGAAATTTGAAATGAATTGGGAGTACTCAAAATCCGCACATGATGAAAACAACTAATTTCTTCTCTGTTGACTGGTGACTGGAGACTGGAGACTGGAGACCTTTACATGATGCACCCTAAACGTAAATTCCGCTTAATAGCAATACCGGTTTGTATGCTCGCCATCTTCGTGTGCTCAGTAATGATTGCACAATGGATTCCCAAGTACGAAAAGAAATACGCCCGCATGGGTGAGACCACCGACAACCAAACCGTCGGTAAAATGATTATTTCGCAACTCATCGGCTGTTACTTTGTGACAGGTCCGAACCCCACTCGCAGTGAATTCTATACCTTCATCCAACCGGAAGTGTTACGCGAGAACAAACCATATATACCGCGCCTGACGACGCCATTTTCCTTATTCACACACTTTGTGTATGGGTATCAACTTCACGGAAAACTTATCTACCAATCTCCGACCCTTTCGCACGATTTAATTCCTTCCCAGTTATTAGATTTATCGCTCGTCGATAAAAGCTCTAAATATAAAGTTCCGTACAATACCCGTATGGATGAGAAATGGGAAATTCGCACGGCAAAGTTACAATCTCACGATACTGTTTACTTTCATTCCGTCCTGACGAATGTCGACGGGGTATACAGAAATCTTCCTGCATTGATAGACTCTGCCCTCGCCCAGTATCCGTACGTCTTTCACGTTCCCTCCACCGACCCGAAACAGCAATTCAAAGACCGCTACGACGAATCACGTGTCGTCATTTTCGATGGGAACCGGGTATTGTACCAGCGTGGCGATACCACTAACTGTAGCCGACTCTGGGCTTTCGCCGATTCTACAAGTTCCCCTTTACAATTGTGGTTGCCCGGACACCAGATACGTTTTGTAGTGTACCGTTCGAATAATATTGATTGGCCGAAATTGATGTTTGCCCACACGAATCGAATCTTGCTTGAAATAACCATTAGCTTTTTGTTCTTACTATTTGCGGCTTGGGAAATCGGATACTATCGCGGTTACTCAATCCTACCGAAACAACGCGCAAAAGAAATGGAGTGGGAGCGCGACCATAACATGAAAAATGGTTGACAAAGAAAACGCGGCATGATTGCCGCGTTTACCGTCTTACAAAAACCTTAATTGGTTTACTTCAAATACGTCACTTTCTTCATTGCCGTGTGATTGCCCGGCGCATTCACTTTCAGGAAATACATCCCACTCGATAATGTCGCACTCTTAATCGTTACCGCATGGATGCCAACCCCAGCCGGTTGCGACTGCGACCAAACTGTTCGTCCCAATACATCCACCAATGCGACCGACAACGTTCCCGCCTGCGGTAGCGTTACATTCACCCGCAATTCCGAATTGAATGGGTTCGGATATGCATTCATTCCAAATTGAGTCGGTATCGCCAAGCGTGGTTGCGGTGCGGACAGTGTACCGTCAAACCAACTTAAAATCGGTTCCAGCATATCATTCAAATCGTAACCATTACTACCGGGACAAATCGATTCCACACCGAATCCGCAAACGACTACGCGATAACTTGAGGCATTACTTTCATCCCCGTACGCGATGGCGGCAATCGTACCCGGTGCTTCCGTATACGTATACAGCGTGTAAGCGCTTCCTACCGGCTCAATCGCATCCGGCGCGGTTTGGTCATACGCTCCGCCCGCACCAACTAATCTCACTTGCGATAATGCAAGCGGTTGGCCCGGCACACCATCGACGTGGCGCATATCGAACAAAGAATCGATAGCGATGGAAAAATGTAATCGCTGTTGTAAATCGGGGTATTGCTCTATCGAGAGCAAATTCTGCGCACTCATAATCAACTTACCGCCACGGTCAAGATAGGTGACCAGTGCGGCGGCTTGTGCTGCGGTAACAACCGTTTGCGAACGTCCACCCAGCCAGATAACCCGGTCATGGTCGGGTAACATGGTTATCGGATCGACACCGGAACCGGCGCGAGCTGTATAGTATCCGATGTTCATCAAATCGAGATCATTCGTCACAAATTGCATGTTGCTTACGGATGTATCGGCGGAAACGACAAGAAACCGCGGATGCCCAAGCAACAATTTGATTGAATCACTTTTTGAAAAACCACCATCCGCTGTGAGTGAATAACGGATATAAACGTAATGCGAACCGATTGCATTATTCTGGAATAGTAGTTGACCCAGATTAACACTGTCGCGCGGATTCAATTCCGGTATCGTGTGCGGCGCGGGAGTGGTTAAATTCGAGTCGCTGCACGAAAATGTTAAAGTCACATTGGTTGCCGCCGGCGGATACAACAAAACGCTATCTTTAATTTGCAGAGACATCGACATCGTTTCGCCGTTATCGAAGTATGCGTCGCCATTACCGGTAGAGCCGAATTGCCCGTTAAATGCCATGAATATATTCGATATAACTAAGTTGGGAACGGAAGTCGGGCCGATTCCGTGGCAATCGCCAAATGCCCAATAGATATCGGGAGAATGCGGCGTACCGTTGGCAAGATTTCCGTCATCGTCATCATGTTCGAGTAAGTCGGTCAGGTAATCAAAAAATGTTTGTGGATGTGCATACTTGGTGAAGTGTGCCAGTGTGTCATTTATTGCCGCACCGATTCGCGTACGCAACCGCCAGAGCGAACCGCTGAACATCCGGCTGTCGTCGTGAACTTCGTGGTCGATAGCACCCGGGTAACGCAAATTGTTCGTCAAATCACGCATCGGCGCAGTACTCAACATCAACCCACCTTCACCCATAAACGGATCGCCGTTAAATGTGCACGCAAAGTAATCCGACCACCCTTCATTCATCGCACCGGATTCACCGGAATAAGGAAGCGTGGAATTGGTGTACTGAAATTGGGTCACACCGTGAGTGAATTCATGATATATCACGTCACTGTACATGGCGAAATTATCGAATTGACCGCCGCCATCGCCGAAAGTAGTACCGTTGCCATCCCAGAATGCATTCGCAAAACCGGCACTATCCACCAATCCTGGCACCATATAGTCGGGGCCGGTATAACCCGGATCGAGTACTTTGTACCAATCGTGGATGCGATTTAAGTGAAAGAACATATTTGGTTCGCTCGCGCGGCAATTACTCGTATCGCCAGCTCCCGGCGGAACAAACCGAATATTGACGGTATCGATTCCGTTGCGGCGTGAGTGCGCGCGGTTACCTCGTTTCGGATACACGTTCGCGTATCGGCCACGTAAATATGCCGATGCGGTATCAAGGTTTGGTGTGTTATTCGAAAAAGTATGGTGGTTATAACCGCTTGTATCGACCATCAGCGGCACATTATCGAGCTTAACGGTGTCGAATTCCATCGGTAGGTAGCGCAGTGAGTCCGCACGGTACATCAGGTGAACACCACCGGTTACGTGTCCGGTTGCGACATCGAAATTCACCCGGTTCCAACCACCCACTACCGCTCCGGTTAGCGCATCAAGATACACTACCGGACGATTGTCCACGGAAACGTTTGCTGTCACGATGTAACACGCTTGCAATTTCGGGCCGGTCGTAAAATTACCATCCCGAAGAAGCCAAACCGGTTCCACTTTTTCTACCGTACCGCCGGTAATCGTTGCACCCAGCGTACTGGCGGATGCTTCGCCAATTCCGGTAAACAGTCCGACTTGACGCGGATCGACTACACCAAGTTGTAACAGCGGCACATTTCCTTGTGGCGTGTAGCGTATCGAAATCGTAGCACCATCCACCGGGATTCCATTTATTAATTGACGATATTCAACGTACCACCGGCCCCCACCGCGATTAGCGGATAACCGTTCCATCGAAATCGGAACGCCATAAACAGTATGTAAAATTGTCGGTAATATTGATTCACTGGTGCGGTATGCTTCATCCGCCGACGACGGGAATGTCGCATGCAATCCGGTTCCGAAAACGCGCCATGCGAACAAGCCGTCATTACGCGCGTATCCGCTCCAGTTGCTACCCGTGAGTTGTTTTAATGCCGTTAATACCGGTGCCGCTTGTGGCGGTAACGCTGACATTGTTTGTTGTGCGTCGGTACGGATAGCGGGATAGGTCGGATAGCTGGCATCGGGGGCATGTACTGCGAGTGCGACAGAACTAACAACCAAAACGAATAACAGGAAAAACGAAAGGGGATGATGACGGAGGCAATCGTGCCGATGCATCTCATTCAAAATAAAGAACGAATTTGGAGCGCGGGATTCGGGTTGTATGTCATCCGAATGACCGTGGAAAAGCGCTTTAATCCAACCGAATCGTAACCTCATCTATGTGTACTCCTCATTGCATCGAACAGAGGTTTCTTCTGTAATAGCCCCAAGTGGGAACGGTCTTTAGCAAATGCTTTCCGCCATAACGAATCGGCTTCTGACATTCGTCCTGCGAAAATCAGCGCATCGATTTTGGTATCGACATAATCCGTACAATCGGGATAGGCGCTGACACACGGGTTGATATAAAAAAGAACGGTATCAACCGGTGCTTTCTTCATCATCATGATATTGGCAAGGTTGTTCCATGCCGCATAAAATTTCGGGCCAATGAGCAGGGCGGTATGATAATACCCTTCCGCCCGCTCGAATTCACCCATTGCGCGGTAAATCAGACCAAGATTGTAATAAGCGCGGTAATTGTTGCTATCGATACGGATAGCATCTTCAAATTCGAATTTTGCTTTGCCGACATCCCCTTGGGTCATAAAGTTGACGCCGCGCGCCACTGACTCCTCAGATTCCATAGCAATATGCCCACCATTCAGCTCTTCACCCATCTTCGGCTTTTCGATAGGGTGATGGAAATGACGGTAAGCAAGGAATCCGGTGACACCCAACAGGATGATGAGTAATAAAATCAATACAAAGCGCACTTATCCACCTCTTTAGACAAGAAAAGTACGGGTAAGTTTAACCAAAAGCAATAAAATAACTTACGAGCGGAGTGACCTTTTGTGCTCGGTGTATGCATTACTAATTTGAATTGTCAACTTACGGGAGACTGACATGAGTCCCAGATATTTGTTGTTTGTCGTAATAACGCTATCTGCAATACTCGTAATGTCCTACAGTATTGGATGCGCAAAGGAGAAACCGAAGATGTCACTCACTATTTCTTCCCCTGCTTTTGCATCAAATGGTGAAATTCCCGCTAAATATACCTGCGAAGGGGCGAATGTCTCGCCTCCCCTCGCATGGACAGGGATACCATCGACGGCGAAGTCGGTTGCTCTCATCGTGGATGATCCTGATGCTCCTGATCCCCACAATCCGCGCATGACATGGGTACATTGGGTACTTTATAACATCCCGTCCACTACCGACTCTCTGCCGGAAGCGGCGACTGTTGCCGATTTTCCATCGGGTATGCTGACCGGTACGAATGATTTCCGCACGCAAAGTTATGGCGGCCCATGCCCACCCATCGGTAAACATCGCTACTTCTTCAAATTGTATGCACTTGACACGATACTGCCCGACCTCAAGGCACCCACCAAACCGCAACTCCTGAAAGCGATGGATGGACACATCCTTGCCCAAGGTGAGTTGGTCGGAACATATAAAAAGAAGGGGTAACTGTCTTAATGTAGCACTGGCGTCCTCGCCGGTACTAAAAATAAAAGAACCGCCCGGAGGGCGGTGCTACAATCGAAATCACTAAAATGTCACCACTCGAAATCTATCATCGTTATTTACCGCATTGGCGGATGGAGAACGCGGTTTATTTTGTTACCTATCGTCTCCACGAGGGTTTCTTACAAGGAGGTAATCTCTCAAATGATGAAATCGATATTGTTAAAAATTCTATCCTTTACTGGCACAAAAAACGTTGGTTTTGTTATTATTTGACGGTTATGCCGAATCATGTACACTTACTTGTAACAATGCTTGCAGACGAGAGACTCACAATTGTCCTTGAAAGTGTAAAAAGCTATTCTGCGCACAAACTAAATCGTTCTCGAAACAGGACAGGTGCTGTTTGGCAAAGAGAATACTATGATCACATTATTAGAAACGAGAGCGAATTTCAGGCAAGGATCCGTTATATATTTGAAAACGCAATTCGTCATGAGATTTCGCAAAACGGTTTTGATTATCATGGGTTTTGGCAAACGGATAGTTTAGAAATCGACAGGTAGCACCGGCGTCCCGCCGGTACAAAAGATAAAAGAGCCGCCCGGAGGGCGGCGCTACGAAAGTTTAACCAACCGAGCCCTTTATGAACGATTGTCTTTTCTGTAAAATTGTGCGCGGTGAAATTCCGGCGAAGGAGATTTACCGGGACGAGCAAATGGTCGCATTCCACGACATCAGTCCGGTGGCACCGACTCACGCGCTGATTATCCCGACGAAACACATCGCGAAAATCGCTGACCTCTCCGAGCAGGATGAGACTTTGGTCGGTGCGATGCACCTGCGGCTTGCCAAAATCGCCAAGGAGCTGAACCTGACCGACTACCGCATCGTCACCAATTGCGGTGAGCAGGTCGGTCAAAGCGTGCTGCACCTGCATTTCCACTTGCTTGGCGGCCGCCGGATGACATGGCCACCCGGATAGTCGAAATCGTGCGATTTGCACAACCGCTTTCTTCCTATTATCATTGGGGTTCACGGGTGTTCTATCGATGAAAAAAGACACCCGAATCCTATACACGCTGAGAAGGCACTGAAGGAGGTGAGTCGGTCTGCCGAATGTAAAAGTACGTGACGGAGAAACGTTTGAACGCGCCTACCGCCGTTTCACAAAATCATGTGAGAAGAGCGGTTTGATGGCGGATATCCGCAAACACGAACGGTACGAAAAACCGTCGGAAGCGAAGAAACGTAAGTCTGCCATCGCCCGTCGCAAAGTGCGTAAAATGTCAATGCAGAGCCGATAGCATTCATTTGATTGAGCCGCCCCCTCCGACCTGAGGGGGCGTTTCTACATAAAGAGAACACAATATGAGCGATACCCTTGAACAACGCTTAACCCACGAATCACAGGAAGCGTTGAAAAATCACAATGCCCGCAGACGCGAGATTCTTTCTACCCTGCTTTCCGCAGTAAAGAAAGCGCGCATCGATGCCGCCGGGAAAACTTTCGGTCCCGCCGAAGAGCTCGGTGTATTGGAGAAAGCGAAGAAACAGCGCGAAGAATCGGTTGAGCTTTACAAGAAAGCGAACCGTCAGGATATGGTCGAACGCGAGCAGGAAGAAATCGAAGTCATCAAAACCTACCTACCGGAACCACTGACCGAAGACGAAGTGAAGAAAATAATCGCCGATGCTATCACGCAAACCGGTGCCGCCACCATCAAAGACATGGGGAAAGTGATGGGCATTGTGCAAGCACAAACCAAAGGGCGCTTCGATGCCGGTAAAGTCGCTGGTCTCGTGAAGGGTGCTTTAGGGGCGTAATAATCGGGGCGGACTACTTTATTTGTAACTAACGGGTGTCCGCCCGTTTTTTCTCATTTCTGCTGTCTCCTTCTCATTTCTTTCGTTATCTTTCAATAACACTATATCGAATTCCTATCACCAAAACCACATATTACCCGGCGGAGGAAGAATGAAGAAGGGATCCTTACTATTCATAATTCTCGCCATCGCGTTATTCTATTCTCACCCGGGATTAGCTACAGTGATAAGGGCTCCGGGCGAGATCAATATTCTCCCGGGATATCCTTGACCATTTGCAAAACCATTTGATGTGTCGATCCTTTGTTTTCTGGGTACCGGAGTCAACGCCGATTCAGTAATTGTAGATTTCACTCTTTCCGACGGATTACAATTATTGTATGGTAACCTACATTTTCGATACCCGCTTAAGCAGAGATATATACTTCAGATTAACAAACCCGGAATCTACTTTCTCACCGGTACTTTTAATGCTTATGGAGTAAAAAACAGTCGCATCGCGAAACAATTTCCTACGCAAACTACCGTTTACTTTTATGCGAGAGAGGACACAATTGCCTTTTTCCTCACTCCTAAAGCGATGGAACAGGCAATACAAGATTCACTGATTTTTCGAATAAGCGTGATAGCTGAAAAGAGGTTCTGCCGTGAGCTAAGACAGAAAAGATCGAAAACTGTTATGCCGTTTTCCATAACTCAGTATTATTTAGATTACACGGGTACTCTCAAGAACTTACTTTCTGATTCCATTTCGGCAAACCAACTTTCGAAATACTACACTCCTGATCAGATAAGAACGATTCAAGTCTGTAACCTTATGTATTCTCCACCAAGCGCCAAACGCATTAAATTGTTTTCCGAGATCGATTTCCAATCGAGTATCTCATTAGAAAAATTAAGTAAAATGGAACACTTAATCGGTGAGCAACTTACCGAATTGTACCAACTCGATCAGACGATTATATACAACACAAATTTTGACACATACTTACAATTACTTGCCAAACGCGGTAAATTACTGCAAACGCATTTAAAAGAACGCAAAATACTGTTTTATTCGACTTGGTGGTACAATCGAAAAATCCATTACCCTTGAGTTCGAATTTCTCATTTAGTATCTAATAGCACTTTTTTAAGTCAAAACGTAAGTCCGAAGTTTTGTGGGTAAGTTTCACCGGTGTATTGGAATGTTAAGCCACTACTTTCATTTCGAATTCTTTCTATTGAGCGATTTTAGTTTCCCGACCTGTATTTTTTCTATTTCTACCCTTACCTTATAGCTATCCCTTAACTACTCTTTCCCGCAGACTACTACGGAGCGAACATGAGCACGAAAGTTAACGCAAGATTGCTACCACCGGTTCTGTTGTTTACCGTTTTATTATTCATAACGATTACGAATTCATATGCGATTTATACCCCCTATGGTATCGAAATCAATCCTCGATATCCGATGCGGTTTGCTCAACCCATACCTGTTTATATCAACGGGTATCTCAACGAAGAAGCGCAAACCACCCTCGATATCACCTTACCCGAAGGGATACAACTCTTGCGCGGACAGTTGCACTTAGCGGGGGTGTATAACACGGATACCATAAATGGTGGTTATACGGTCAGTGAGGAATGGATTTCTGTCCAGATTAATCGACCGGGAACTTACGAGCTCTCGGTTAAATTAGACGGAAAAATCTCACACTCGTCACCGTTTGCTCAAGCCCTGCCATTAACCATCACCCGTTATTTTTATGCCCGTGAAGATACCGTCGTCTTTTTCTACGACCGGAAAGATTTAGAGCACGCCATCCGCGATTCGCTCATTGTACCCCAAGCTGTATTGGAACAACGGCGAATGAATAGAATGCGGGAAGAAGTTCGCGCCGAACGGCTGAATGAATGGGCGAAACGCGTAGCGGAGAATCAACCGCCGCTTGTCCTCAGCAGGGATTTAGTTGAGATTTGCCGGGCATATCATTTGTTGGAAAATCATTATACTAAGTGGTATCACCTTTCCGATTATTACAATCCCGATCAAGCCAAATTGATTTTTATGTCCGAATTAATGACTGCACCACCGGAACTCGAAAAAGTAGACAGCGTATTAGCTTTGGATTGCCACGGTTCATTAACCCCCGAACAATTTCAAGCGATGTCACGACTATTGAAGCGGCAAGCCACCGATCTCTATAACATCGACCAGCAAATTATTCAATCGCAGCCAGTAACCCAACAACGCGTTCAATTACTCCGTTCTCGCGTAGTTATGTTGTTCGAACAAACTGAAGAACGCAAAGCGGAAATTTCACCTGAGCTCAAGAAAGCCAGACAAATTGCCAAACAAATTGCCGACCAAAAGAATGAAAAAGCCCGCGAAGAAATGAGCTATCGGTATTGGTGTTCCGACTCAATCAATCTCTCCAACCTTGATAAATTTTACACCACCAGCCAAATCGAAATTATCAAGCGGGAATACTTGATGATTGCGCCACCAGATCTTGCGGCCGTTGTTCAATCCATAAAAAAGAATCTTATCTTATCCAAATTGACAGACGAAAAGATACGTGGCTTATCGCAATTATTTCTGAAAGAAGCGAATGTTCTTTATCAGTTCGATCAAAGTATCATCTATTCGAAGGACACGAATGAAACAAGCCGTCTTATCAAACAACGTCCGAATCTCTATCACCTCCAATTTGAAGAGCGGAACGCGTATATTGACAGCATCAGGTTCAAAGTTCGTTAAATTTGAAAATACATTGTATGAAAGAATAGGTTTTTAAAAGCATGTCTGAAGTTTTGTGGGTGAGTATCGCCGGTGTATTGGGAACTTTGAGCCGTTACGGCTTGACCGGTCTCGTCTATCGCGTCATGGACAAAGAGCAATTTCCTTACGGGACTTTGCTCGTGAATGTGCTCGGTAGTTTCGCTATCGGCATCATCATGCAACTTGGTATCGCTACCACGATAATTCCCCGCACTGCGCGTGTCGCCGCCACCATCGGTTTCCTCGGTGCATTCACCACATTCTCCACCTTCAGCTATGAAACCGTGAAATTGATGGAGAACCGGATGTGGGGCAACGCCCTATTGAATGCCGGTGCGAATGTCATCGGATGTTGTATCGCATGTTGGCTGGGCATATCCCTCGCAAAAGCACTAACGGGAGGACGATGAAATGAGAGCGTTAACCGGTGAACAGGTCTTGATGCGCATTTTTGTCGGCGAGTCCGATAAATGGCATAAGCGTCCTTTATATCAGGAAATCGTCGAATTTCTCAAATCCGAGAAAATTGCCGGTGCGACCGTCCTGCGCGGTATCATGGGTTTTGGTGCCCACAGCCACCTCCACACCGATGCCATCCTCCGCCTTAGCACCGACCTCCCCATCATCATCGAAGTCGTCGACTCGCAGGAGAACATCGACCGCGTCCTCCCCAAATTGGATGAGATGATTAACGTCGGAATGTTAGTCACACTCGAAAAAGTAAATGTGATTCGTTATTCACCCGGTGCACAACCTACTGCTTGATATGCCGCAACGAAAACAACAATCACTTTTCATCCTCTTTGCGATTCCTCTTCTCGCGGCACTCCTTGTCCGCCTTCTTCTCCTCGCCTTTTGGGAGCACACTGTCGCATTCGATGGTGAGGAATATGTCAAATTGGGAATGCGCATCGCGAGCGGCGCCGGTTTCGTCGATGATGCCGGTAACCCGTATGTCTTCCGTGCCCCCGGCTTTCCCTATCTGCTCGGTTGGATATATTCCGCCTTCGGCACCTCGAAACTTATCTCCGGCATCATTCTTCTTTTCCTCGAATTCCTCACAGTCCCCCTGATTGCCATCATCGCCACCAAAATCGGCGGTAATGCCGCCGGTGTCCGTTCGGCGTGGGTGTGGGGGCTTCAACCTTTCTCTGCCGCGATAGCACTCGCCCACCATTCCGACTCCGTCGCACTTCTCTTGTTGGCAATCGTTTGGTTACCCATCCTCTACCAACCCGAAAAAATCGGTTGGTTGCTTCTCACCGGAATTGTAACCGGACTGCTTGCACTCGTTCGTCCTATCTTCCAATTCTTGCCTCTCCTTATTTGGTTTGCCGTCTTTCCTCCCAAAGTTTGGAATAAATCGAAATGGAAGAAAATCGTCCTTGGCGGTTGCATGATTGTGGTGGGTTATGCCATCGTCGTCGTTCCGTGGATGATTCGCAATGAACGCGCCGTTGGCAGCTTTACCATCGCCGTTCAGGATGGTGGCAACTTATATATCGGTTGGCATGAAGGCGCTTCCGGCGGATATGAATACACCGAGCAAATGGATGTCGGCGCACCGAAATTCACTACCCTCGTCGCATGGAACAGCAACAACCGAATCCGTGCACTTCAGTTTATTTCCTCCCACCCCACCGATGCGGCAAAGTTGCTCGTCCAAAAAATCATCCGTTCGCTTGGGCCTCTCTCTCGTAATTGGGTCATCTACCAACCCTCACTTCAACGGGGAGATTCGTGGCCCCCCGCAAACCAGCCATTGTGGTTGTTCCTCCTCCTCACGCTGTATTCGTCCACTATGCTTGGTTTTGGTTGGTGGTTGTGGCGGCACGCCGTATCCGATTCTCCCATTTTGCGGTTGTTCGGAATGAATATTTGGCTTGCATTCGTTTCGATGTGGGTGTTCATCGTCGATCCCCGTTATGGGCTTCCCGCTATGATGGCGTTCGCGGTGTATATCGGTATCGGCTGGAAATCTCCGATGCAGGTTCAATTGCCGCGCAGGAAAAAAATAGTAACTTGGTTGGGTGTCGTTGCTATCGTCTGCGTTACTCTCGCATTCATCGCTAAAAGGTTTGTGTAAAGGAAAATCGTGATTAACTGGTCGTCCGCCGATACGACATTCTTACTCATCATTCTTCTCTTTGCCGCAATCGGCGCTTTGCGCGGGTTCCTTCGCTCACTCATCGGCGTTCTTGCAATCGCCATCGGCTTTATCGTCGCGGCGATTTTCTATCATGAAATTGCGAGTTTTCTTACCGCTGTTCCCACTTCTTTCCGCATCCGTTGCATAATCGTTTTGTTGTTCCTCATGTTATTGGGCTATCTCTTCGTTCGAATTGTTATTCGAATTTACCGGAAGTACACCGAATACACTTTAGTTGGAACTTTGAATCGTCTGCTCGGATTTTTCTTTGGTGGTCTGCAAGGTGTCATCTGGATTTTGGTATTCACGATGGTCGGCTTATTGAGTCCCTCTCACGCCGGTTTTCAGCGTTGGGCATCACAGGGAAAATTCGCCCACAATATCACCTCCCGCTCACAGCTCATTGTTACCAGTACCAATCAGACAAAAACGGATATGCGGGATAAATTTGTGAAAGAAATGGCGGCTCGTTTAGAGTCAGTTTTGGACAATGGCTGGC
>CAZPUW010000003.1:0-4277 GCA_964589795.1 uncultured bacterium | reverse complement strand
GGCGGCGTGGGGTATTAGCGAACCGGTGTATGACAATGTATTCATCGATCCGGACCTGATGAAGAGCGTTATCGATATCGGAAACACGACACAAGCTCCCGCCGTGGCGCTCCCATCGTCGAAAACGACGAACGAAGAACTTGATAAATTGTTGGATAACGATTCTTTGACGATTGAGCAAAAATCCAAAAAGATTTGGGAGATAATGCTTTCCGCACAAAACTTCAACATTCCTTCGATGATTCCCAATGCAACCGAGCGCATTTACAACAATAAAGTAAAGTAACACCACAACACTTACCCTTTTGTAGATTGCATTTATCTTTTAGGCCGCTTTACTCTCGCTTTGAATTGAAGTACTTTTATCCCATTGGTATTAAATCAACTAAAGGACAACTATGGAAGGTTGGTCACACGCCGATACGACTTTTTTGGTTGCGCTTCTTGTATTTGGCGCAATCGGAGCGTTGCGTGGCTTCGTTCGTTCCATCTTTGGGTTGGTGGCTATAGGATTCGGATTCTTCGTTGCCGCGTTTTTCTATCGTGACGGTGCTGGTTGGATTTTCATGGTTCCAGTGAATTATCAAACCCGGTGCACGGTTGCGTTCATTCTCCTTGCGTTTTTTGGTTTTGCGTTTGTGCGGCTTATCGGCGGATTATTCCAAAAGACCGTACAAGGGGCCATCCTTAGCTTTATGAACCGGGTTGTCGGTTTCTTATTCGGGTTATTGCAGGGCTTTGCCCTTGTCCTAATCGCTGTGACGGTCGCCTTGTTGAGCCCGTCACCGGATAAATTCCATACGTGGGCGTCGCAAGGTGTTATTGCGCCCCCGATTACTTCGCTCGCGGAATTTCTTGCCGGAAAAACCCGCACCGCAACCAAAGAGTTGCGCGCGGAACTTATTCAGCAAATGGTTTCATGGGGCGTTAAAGAGTCGGCTTTGGATAAAATTTTTGACGATCCCGAATTGATGAAAGAAATTGTAAAGCAGGGCTCAACCACCAAAGCACCCGATGTTACCGCACCATCCGACGATGTGTTATATGGTGAGATACAGGTGGTTATTGACAATGATATGCTTAACACACAACAAAAAGCGCGCGAGATATGGCGTTTAATTTTGCAATCCCATCAGAACAACTCAGAGGCAAACCCAGCCAAACCGGATAATACTTCACGAACGCTTAAACCATGATTGTTCCCGATTCACTTGAATTTCACCGCTTACTTGAAGCGGTTACCCACTATGCCGGTACGCTTATGGCAGAGGAGAAATTGCTTGCGCTTTCTCCCGTTGCCGACAGCGAATTGCTTAGTAAAGAGTTGGTGTGGCTCGAACGGCTTTGGCACCTATTGGAAGAGGGTTCACCGCAATTCCACGAACTTGGCGACCCCCGGGCGATTTTAGAACGTTTGCACTCACTCGATGCCACTATCGACGCTGATGAGTTCCTCCGCTTGCAACATTCGTTGCAGGGAATACGCGCCGTAAAAAAATGGTTTTCCGACCGTGATAGATATTCTTCGGAATTACGGCCAATAGTTGAGCGGATTCAACCCCGGACGGATTTAGAAAAAGCGATTGGCGATATCGTTGATTCGGCGGGGCGGGTACGTGATGATGCTTCACCTGACTTGCGGCGGCTCCGGCGTGAACTTGCGAAATTCGATTCGCAAATTCGCGAAACCCTCGAAGCGACATTACGCGAGTGGTCGGGCAAGGGGTATCTGCAGGACGACCTTGTAACGATACGCGATGGCCATTATGTCCTTCCCGTACTTTCCAACTATAAGCATCGTGTGCGTGGTGTCGCACAGGATACCAGCCAAACCGGCAACACGATTTATGTTGAACCGATTGCGATTATCGAATTAGGAAACCGGTGGCGGGCAACGCAAATCGAAGAAGAAGTCGAAGTCCGCAGGATATTGAAAGTACTCGCGAATCTTATTCAGCCGGAGAGTGCGGAAATCGAACGCTCACTTTCTGCTGCAGTACAATTGGATGAGCTGTCCGCGCGTGTACTTTTTGGTAAAGCGATGAATGGCTGTTTACCGGTTCTTTCAACGACACGCGAAGTGCGTCTCCGCGGTGCGCGCCATCCATTGTTACAACTTCGTATTGGGCGCGATGCAGTCATTCCACTCGATCTCGATTTAATCGACAAAGATGGTCGCGTCCTTCTAATCTCCGGCCCGAACGCCGGCGGTAAAACCGTTACCCTCAAAACCGTTGGAATCCTTCTTGCCGCATCGCTCTCCGGCCTTCCCGTTTCGGCTGATTATGCCGAAATCCCCTTTGTCGACGAGTTGTTCGCCATCATCGGTGACGACCAATCGTTGGAGCAGGATTTATCGACATTCAGTGCCCACCTCACCGGTCTCGAACGAACATTGCATTCCCGTAAACGCGATAAATTGATTCTTGTCGATGAAATTTGCAGCGGTACCGATCCAACTGAAGGGGGCGCGCTTTCACGTGCCTTGTTGGAGCGATGGCGCGACGATGACTGTTTCATTGTTTGCACGACGCATCAATCCGCGTTGAAATTATTCGTACAGGAAGAACCGGGAATGGTGAATGGTTCGATGGCATTTGACGAGGCGATGCTCCGACCCACTTTCCGGTTTCGGATGGGTGTGCCCGGTTCCAGTTATGCTCTCGAAATTGCCGCGAATGTCAAGATTCCCGGTGCGATACGTGACCGGGCAAAAGTGTTGTTGGGTACCCGCGCGGTTCAGGTTGAGAAACTTCTCGAAGAACTCTCCGACCTTCGCGAAAAAGCCCAAAAAGAATTATTGGAGACCCAAAAATCGCGCTCCGAAATGGAGCGTCAGGCGCAAGCCGCGAAGGCCGACCGTGAAATTGCGCATGCTGAACTGTTGAAAGCAAAGCGCGACGCATCATCATTATCGGAAACGATTCTACATCAGGCGAATAAACGAATCGAAGCTGAAGTCCGCGCACTTCGCGAAGCACAAGCGTCTCCCGAAGCAATTCGACAAGCGCATGCTACCATCGATGCGATTCGCAATGAACTGCGCGAACACACTTCGAAACCGGAAAAACGTCAAAAGAGTAAATCTGCGATTACCTATACCACTGCCACAACCAATCACGGCGAAACGACGCCTAAAGTGTCGTTCGAGGAAGAAGAACCGAAGCGCGCTTTGCGAATCGGCGATCCTGTGCGTATTCGCGACGGTGGTGAAGCGATAGTTACTGCTATCGGCGACGATTATATTCAGATAGAATCCGGGAGTGTGAAAGTCCGGCTTTCACCCGACAGTATCATTCCGTTGAATCGCATGGTTTTAGCCCCATCGAAAACCATTTCATCCAATACCCGCACCACCGGAACAAGCAACCGTATCGACTTGCGTGGTATGTTGCGCGAAGAAGCGGTCGATGCCATTGAAACTTTCCTCGCGGATGCCGCCGCCGAGGGATGGAACCGACTCGAAATAATTCACGGTAAGGGGCTGGGTGTTCTAAAAGAAGCAACCGCAGAGGTGTTAAAACGGAGTCCTCTCGTCAAAGAATGGCGAGTAGGTCAGTACGGAGAGGGCTCGGGTGGAGCGACAATAGTCACACTTAAATGAATCGTAGTCACCTTTAACATCTTAGACACCTTTAAAAATAAACTTTTCTCGCTGTAGTTTATAATTTCTTATGATTATTGAAGATTCTCTTCCTAAATATTTGATAACTTCTTCGGTCGAGAAAAATTTGTGTTGGGTGTCACATGTGCTGAGTGGGTCACACCACTATCACACATTTCTTTAGATAGTTGCGATTGCGTATCATACAGGTAGTAAACAAACTTCCGCTTCGCACTTTAAGAACGGTAATTCTCTGACTACTCCGGAGCGTCTGAATTCACTATTTTTCACCTTTCGTTCGGGAGGAGATATGTTCCGCATTAGAAAATTCATTCTATCGATACCCATCCTTTTGGGGATGGTACTCGTCGTTCATGCACAGACTGCCATCGATCCCACTACCTCGCAACAACTCAGTGTTACTCCCGCGTCGATAGCGGTGTGGACTGACACCGCCGGAATTTCCCAATTGCTCATCACCGACACCAAGAAAAACATGTTGGTGATGCTCGATCCGATTTCCGGTACGACGACAAAAACTATTCAGTTTTTGGGCTTTGCCGAATTCGCCGCGGAATCGTTGCGGTTGGCAAAACGTGAAACTGAAATCAATGCAGAGATTGCTGACATCCAACAAAACATCGACCGCTTGCGCCTCGAAATTAAAAACAAC
>CAZPUW010000002.1:0-23246 GCA_964589795.1 uncultured bacterium | reverse complement strand
CGTACTCATGTCGAATCAGAATTTATCTACCTTCTTAAAATTTTATCGGATTACCCAAACAAACATTTTTTGTACCGGGATTTCCAATCGCGCAACATCATGGTAACTTCTAACGGTCTGCGGTTTCTTGATTATCAGTCGGGACGATTGGGTAATGTCGCCTATGATATCACGTCGCTACTTTTTGACGCCCGTGCAGATTTGCCGAAAGATTTCCGGCTACAAATGTTCGAATTACACACAAAATTAATGGTGGAAAGCGGAATACCGGAAACCGAATTACGATCCGCGTTTTTACCGTTTTCCTTGCTACGAATTCTGCAGGCGTTGGGAAGTTATGGCAATAATGGTATCTGTAACGGTCATCGGGAACATCTTGCATCGATACCTTTCGGTTTGCGGAATGCGCTATCGGTAATTGCAGAGGACAAGCGCTTAAGCGGCACTTTGCAATCTTTGACCGATTTATTACGTCGCATCGCCCAAGAGAAATCTTGGGAACAGGTTAAATCATGAGCAGTCCGTTGTTAATTCGTATCTACAGTTTCAGTTATTTATATGGCGTTCCGCTTGGCGATCCGACGGGAAATGGTGGCGGCTTTGTGTTCGATTGCAGAGGCATTCCCAATCCCGGCAAACAACCCGGGGCGGAACTGCTGACAGGATTTGACGAATCCGTTCGTGCCTATTTCGATTTGCATAAAGAAGCGGTATCGCCGTTTCTTGAGAATTGTTTGAATCTCGTTATTTCTACAGCAACTGAATATAACCGGCGCGGCTTTACCGATTTGCAGATCGCATTCGGATGCACCGGTGGCCGTCATCGCTCGGTCTATTGTGCAAACGCACTAAGCGAAACGCTGACAAAAGCGGGATACACTACGCGAGTTGTTCACTGGCAACTGGAGCAATCCGAAAAGAATTTTTTTACCCGTCGCGGTATGATACTCGGTGCCGGTTTCGGAACTCGATTGAAACCGCTCACCGATAATAAACCGAAAGTATTGGTTGAAGCGGGCGGTAAACCGATGCTCGATTGGTGTGCAGAGGCGCTAATTAATATTGGTGTGAAAGAAATCGTAGTGAATGCCCACCACTTTTCCGAACAGGTTAATCAGTGGGCGGAAGCATACCAATCAAAGCATCCCGGAATATCTATAATCGTTTCGAACGAACCGGAAATTTTGGGAACCGGCGGGGGAATCCGGCAAGCGGCAAAATTCCTGCACAGTCCCGAACCAGTGTTTATTCACAACGGTGACATCTATACCGAAATCGATTTAGAAGCGCTGTATGCAGTTCATCGTACCGGCGACTTTGTAACGTTAGCGTGCCAGGATCGGCCGGCTTCAAGCCACCTTCTGGTTGATGACGGAAACCGGTTATGCGGTATCACCTCACCAAAACAAGGCGATAGGGTTGTAACGGAACCGCGGGGTAAATTACGAAAATTGGGATTTACCGGTATCCATTTGATGAGTCATAAATGGTTGGAATGGCAATCCGGGCGTAATGATTTCTCAATCATCGACAGTTACCTGAAAGCGGTGTCGAACGGGGTTCCGATACGGGTGGTGGAAGTCGCAGGGGCATGGTTCGAAATGGGAAATCCCGAACGGTTGCGGCAATTAGACGACTATTTGAAAACGAAACAGCGCGCGTAAGCACAAAAAAAATCCCTGTCACAACGACAGGGATTTTTTTTGTGAATAAGAAATTACTTCTTGATTTCCGATTTGAGTTTTTCCAGTTCCGCTTCTGCGTTCTGGCGTTCGTTGATGGTCTTTTGTAAATCGAGATTCAAGAATTGAAGATCGCGTTCGCTATTCACTGTCCAGTCGAATAAGCTTTCGGAAGATTCGCGCGACAACCGTTCACGTAATGCTGCGGCACCGGCACCACGGCGACCTTGTCCTACTTTCGCAAAAGGATCGCTCGAGTAGAATGTGGTTGATGGACGGTAACGAATCACACCGGTCAATTGCCATGGAACGTAATTATCGACATCCTTGGCACCCGATAACCGAAGCATTGTGGGATCTGTAGTTTCCGAAGTCTTGTTCAACAAGAATTCGGGAGACAGCATCAGGTCCATACCTTCGTAAAGTTTAAAGTTCACGATTGGTGAAAGATAAACGAACGGTTCACGACTGTACACAGAAGAGCGTGGCGGTTTCACAAACGTCATACCGTGCACC
This sequence comes from uncultured bacterium, assembly GCA_964589795.1. GTDB lineage: Bacteria > Electryoneota > JAOADG01 > JAOADG01 > JAOADG01. The sequence goes on along the minus strand of CAZPUW010000002.1, from coordinate 21,048 downwards.
TGCACGCCTAACGAGGTATTTGTGAACGGGTGCAAATACGCGACGCCGTACTGAATCGATTCCGCAGACTGGCTGAAACTGGTATTGTCGTTGTGGTCGATGAACGATACCGATGTACCGAAAAAACTGCTTTCATCGGGATAAAGCGGACGGTCGTACCACGACATATTCCAAGTTAAAGATGGTGCGTTGCCACCGCCAAAATAGGGATAAAGCGGTAAGTTGTTGTATTTCGCAACCCGGTAACGTACTGCAAGTTGGAACGAATGCGTCAGGTATAAATCCCCAACCGACATTGCCATATTTCCAAACTTCGCACGAATGGAAAGGTCGCCGGGAATGATATAGGTATCACCGGCTTTCGCAGTGTTGGTGTTGAGATTGATAGTATTGCTGCCCCAGTTGGGATCCATATACGTAATTTGAGAAAGTCCAAGTTCCACATTGCGGCTATAACCGAAATTCAGGTTAAGAGCACCGCTGGCGGTCTTGATATTTTTCTCATTACCCATACTTCCACCCCAAATCTGGCCGTGGATAGTAAAATCGGCAGCGCCGGGCGGCAAAGTCATTGCCGAACCAACCCAGTTGGTTCCCATGCCACCGACATATTCTTCTGCGGGTGCGCTTGAAGCAACTGCCAAAGCAAGCGCAATCAACGCAACTGATTGTTTCCAACCGTTCATGTCGCCTCCGCCATGAAAAAAGTGTTTGATTATAAACCAACTTACGCATAACCAGCGTAAGGTGTCAAGTCAATACTTGCTAATTTACTTTTTCGTTATGAAGAAAAGGTAATAAACGTTTGCAACTATTGCTAATTGTGCAACCACACTGACGATATCGCTTGTCAACTCTCCGAGCGAACCGGAAATTACTACAGTGTCCCCCGGTTGCATTTTCGGTATTAGACGGTCGTCTCCGGTCTTTAAAAACTTCTTGATGTTAATCGTAATGACTTCGGAACCGGCGGATGAGCTTCGGATTACTTTTACGTTATCCAGCCGGGCTTTCGGCATCGGGCCACCCGCTACCGAAACCAAAGTCATCAAATCAGTATTCGATGGTACTAAATACTGACCCGGTCGTAATACCAGACCCCAAATATTTATTGCCATCAGCAACTCATTTTGGTTGCCGATATAGTATTGCGCCCCTCGTTCACTATTCGTCCCGACGAGCGTTGTTCCTCCCGGAATTTCCTGGCCAAGTCCACCCATTTGTCCGGGTTGTTGACCTAACTGCTGCTGGGAGTAACCTACTGAAGCAAAATACGTACTCAACACCAATAAAATAAGAAAACACCTTATACGCAAGGAACTTCTCCTTTCGATTACAATTAAAGAATGATTATGATGCGAATATACCCGGTTTAACTAATTTCGACGATACCGTGCATATTATTTGAACTTGCAATTTGAACCTCTTTTACATATAACTTACGATAATTGGTAGAGATGTATGATTGCTTTGTTCAAAATCGTCGTAACATTGACTTGTGAACCCTGAGAGGGCAACTATCCTTTTATTCATCGGGATTCAGGTTTCGGATATGAAAACAACGCAGTAGCGACCGACCCGGCAGAATCTCCCCGCCAAAATTCGAAATAAACGACATAATTTCCGGGCAGCATTCTTCCACCGTTTATCAAATAACTGGTATCGGCACTACCGTCTTCGTTGAAACGAACATTAATCTGATTTTGATATTCGACTCTCGAATATAACCAAACGTACTGCAAACTATCAGTATTTTTTACCTTAAGGCTATAACGATCAGGTGCTTGCAACAAATCGGCGTAGGAATATTGCGCGTGGAAAATCGGTATTCCACCCACGGTATCGGCTACCGCAGCGTCTGCCTTCCGTATCAACCGGAACCGGTAAGGGTCGGATGAAGCGGATACGTTACCGGTTTGATCGACCGCATTAATCCAATACTCATACATAGTACTCGAATCGGTGGTATTATCCGGCTGTATCCGCAAATCGCGAACCACAAACAGGTAACCGGTCAGGTTTGCGGTTCGGGTTCCAGCAAGAATCGGCGAATCGTTGGTGTATGCATGATGGTAGTAAATCTGCCATTCTGCGACATCGTTGTCGGTCGGCGGCTGCCACATTAAGCGAATACCGTTCACCGCGTTAGGCCCTTGGTCGTATGGCCCGCAAACGGTATCGGACATGGTTATGTAGGTCGCCGATTGCAATAAAACCGGTTTCGCGGGTGGTACGGTATCTTCCGGTGAGGAGTTCTTTCCGCATCCGGTGAGAAGCGTGATTCCCGACAAGACTAAGATTGCTATCGTTTTTTTCATCGGATTACAGATGGAAAGAAACGCCGATCCAATGCTGATTACCGAGTTCCGGTTGTTGGAACGCATAATCAATCTGTCCTTTCCAGATGCGGATTCCCGCGCCATAAGTTTGCAAACCCTTTCGGATACCCATGCGAACGGAGAACCGGTGGTCATACGTGTATTCTCCACCCCAATTTACCCGATATTCATATTTCTTTTCCGTATTCATTTCAAAATTAAAATCGCTTTTGTAGTCAGTGAATGGTTGGGAATATCCGAGACCCCAACGTAAATTCAAGGGTATCGCATCTTCCACGCCGTTACCCCAATTGATTCCCGTGCGTGTAAAATCGTCGATTACTAACGCGGCATTCATATCACCCAACTTTTTAGCACCGAGTAAATCGTTCATCGAAAACCGTAACCCCAATCCACCATCGACGCCAATACCAGTAGCGGTCTTATTGTACAGCGAAGTATGAATCACTTTAACGTTCACACCCGCCGGAATTTCCAACGGCATCGAGAAATAACTCCACCCTAAATCTGCGGCGAAGCGATTCAATTTGGAAAAAGTAAAGAAGACGGCATCCTCGTTGTCGGTAGTTGTACTAACCGGTTGTCCTCCGCGTTCGCGGATAATCTGCTCGCGTTCTTCAATCGACTTATCGGAATAATCGGGCCATACCGGGATATTGTTTACACCCAATCGTATCCAGTGGATGCCGACAGCCGCACCGGTTATTGGCATTGCTACACCAACGACCTGATAATTTGCGAGTCCGTCAAAAAGCGGTACATACATTGCGCTAACTTCGATTCCCCGGATACGCGAAAGCAGGGCGGGATTCCAGTAGAAGGAAGACGCTTCGTCGCCGGTCGCCACCGCACCACCCATTGCGACTTGACGGGGACCGACACCGATTTCGAGAAATTCTCCGGCATAACGCGCAGCTTGCGCGTTAAATGCGGCACTAACGAGTATCAGTAAGAGCCATACCTGAGAATATCGAGTCGGCATGTTCCTCCCGGTCTTCTTTAGATTATTTCTTTTCACAACCTCTCATCCCCGATACGTAAGTGTTACCGCAGTTTCGCGAGTTTACCTTTGTGTTCAATCGTTTTCTGCCCGTTCTTTGCGATAAAACGGTAGAAATAAACACCGTTAGCGACTATTTGACCCTCTTCATCCCGACCATCCCATGTCAATTCCCGATAGTTAATGACCTTGGATTCGGTCTCATGCAAGGTACGGATTTTACGACCGGAGACCGTGTAAATCATAATTTCTACCGGTTCGGTTGTTTGATCGGTTAGGTTGTAGAAGAAGGTTGTTGTTTTGGGGAAGGGGTTGGGAAAATTCCCTACCCAATCCAATCGAAAATCGTTCACCACCACAAAATTGATTGAATCATTTGCCCGGTTACCGACGAGATCGCTTATCCATAACACCGCATTGTGGCGTCCGGCGGTAAATTGGTGATTGATAGTGACCGATTGCGTTTTACTGGTCGATAGTGTTGAAGGTAACGACATTTCATTTGGCGCGAGTGTATCGCCATCGACAACGCCAATGACTGCACCGGTTGCGGAAAGATCCAAACCGCCGTCATCAAATGCCATTGCGGAAAATTTTGCACCATGACGTACATAACCACCTTCAGAGAATATTTGTCCTTCTGCGGCAAAATGAAATGTCGGTGGTGTACGATCCTGATTATCGATAAGAGCGAAGGATTCGTATGCAGGTCCATCGTAACGGTTCACGCCGGTAGTATCGGTGCTGGAATTCAATATTTTCCATAAGCCGTTATGACTTCGTCCATGAACGCGGATGCGGTTACCAACAATTGAATCGGCGGTCATTTCAACTATAACGCGGGATAAGTGAACGCTGGAGTCGGGACACGTCATAATAAACCCGCGCCCGTTCGTGACGTTACCGGCATACGTAGCAAAGTGTAATCCCGCTTGTCCAAGTGTGCTGAACGTATCGACTTCCGATATTTGAAAAACAGCGGATGGCCGGTTCAGTGAAGCCGGGGGTATTGTGATTCGAATGTTCGGGGAAGGCGTATATGTGCCCGATCCCGTTCCACTTGAACTGGTTATCCAATAATTATTGTTTTGGATTTGGAAATATTCCCGGTTATCCGTTTCATCCGACTCATTTATAACGTTATCGAAATCGGCATCGACGACGAGGGTATATAGTCCGGGAGGATTCGGGAAGGGAAAATTAACCGTAGCATATTGATTGGCTGCTATCGGAGGCACATTTTGAAATACGGTTGCAATAGTGTCAGCTCCTTGTACGATCGCTAATCTTGCCCGGCTGCCTCCACATGAGATATTGCCATTATTATAGAGATGGTATGACGCCTCCAATGTATCGCTGGTATTCCACTGAAAGAATGGCTGATACCAAACGACATTTGGTTTTTGTACAACCGCTTGGAATGCGAAGGAATCGCTGGTTGCACTGCGTGAAGAGTCGTTGACCCAATGCACTTTGACGTACAGCGTCCTTAAATCACCCATTGAATGTAAGTCGGGTGATTCAAACCAATATTGACCGCGTGTCGGCGAAGGAGTACATGAAACTGTATCGAGTGCGATGGTTACATTGGAATCGTTATTGTTTTCCATCCAACGTAAATACATTTTCAAACTTGCTACCGTATTGGGATCGACTACTTTAGCGGCGAGACGGTACGTGGTATCGGCAAACAACTTCGCTGGATCGGTAATCAGGGAGTCAAGCATGGTACTGCCGTTGAGGTAGTTTCGAAGATAGACAACGGAGAAACCACGGGTTGCCTGACCGGTACTTGTTTGATAGAATCCGCGAATTGTTGCAACCGGAGTTACGAAATTGGAGGGTACGGTCATCGTCTCGGAAAACTGGTTGGAAGTAACGACAAAGGTAGTATCAACCGGATAGAATGGGGGATTATCCGACGAAGTTTCATTGTCGCGATACCAGCGGAATGATGCTGTGCCACTGCTGAACGGCAATGTAGCGTTTATCGTAACTTGATCACCGGCTTGAACTAAACTTTGCGAGATAGTTTGTTGAACGTCATTGAAAATGGGGAATCTTACGCCGGGGTCGCCAAGCAGCGAAGTAGCCCAGTAGGTATTTCCGGTAGCAGTACTAATTACCCCATCGTTGCTAATCGCATATAACGCTTTTGAGTCGGATAACAATTCACCGTAGGTTATTCCGGGATGTGCTACGAAATCCTCAAACATATAATTCTGGAATGAAATTCCCGGTTCGAGTAACCCAAGACCGGTACTTCCAAAAACACCAATTCCACCTTTGTGTTGGGCGAACAGAAATTCTTCACCCATCGTTGTTCGCTGGTCCACCAGATTGAACGTGACGATGAAACAGGAGAAGTTACAAATAAGTGGATATTTTCCTTGATTTGTAAGAAAACTGTTGATATAGGGTAATCGGAACAAACCGTTATCCGCCCAAATGTCGCCACCACCGTGTCCATTGTAGATCATCAACGAAGTCCCGCGTGTGAACAGCGTAACTAAATTTTGGGTAGCTAATCCAGTCGGACCGCCGTAAGCAGGTGCGGAAGAAATTGCAACCTGAAGGTTGTTGATATCGTAGTTTGGTCCGAGCAGTTGTTGATTGGACAAATCGTTCAAATCATAAATCGTCGGATAAGTGTCGCTTCCGGGATTAATATTACCACGAAGGAACGTTATTGTGTTTTGCCATCGTTCCTGACGTGGCATATTCTCAACTTCAAGAACTTTATCAAAATAATCTCCCGCCTCACTCACTGTTCGCGCGGAAACCCGGCTGATATTCAGGTCGGGAATAAAATCGTTATCCAATAACGCATACCACGTATCGGTTCCAACTGCTCCAACCAACGATACCGGCATCATCGGATGGGGAATAATCGAGCCGCCCGTTCGCGGTGCAAATTGTTGATTGAATTGTGCATCACCCAACAGCATGACTGTTGTGGGCGGGATGGTCCAATTTGCGACGGCATATTGAAGGAAGGAACGGATGGCGGATGGTTCAAACATCCCCTGTGAATAACGGGCAAAGATTTTTTCGACGTCAATCGCCATCGCGCCATGGAACTGCTGTCCTCGTATCGTAAGTATTTGAGATAATTGCGGTGTTTGTAACAGGTATGACGGCCCGATAACAAGATATTCCGCACCACCGCCGGGTGGATTGAGGAGTGAATCAGGAGCGATGAAAGCAAGCATCGAATCGGGAACGGATATTTTCTTCGCACCAGTTATCGCATAATATTCTGTCGGTACACCCGGTTCATCCTGAAAGTGTATGGAGTACCGTAAGCTGTTATGTGCGCCGACATAACGTTCCACAGTGCCATTGATAATGTCGGCACTACCCCATCGATACACTTGAATGTCAGGACTGGTAAAATTCGTCAACGTATAATCGAATAAAGTACTGTCTGTTCGAATATTGGATGGCGTGCCGATACGTACTTCATCGTTGTACGCCACCGGCAAACGCTGATAAGTGACTTCAAACCAATTCAGGGCAATGCGATTCGTCGAGACCGAATCCTGTGTATCACCGGGAGAAAAGATTGCCAGTGAATCATATCCATGCCGGAGATAGGTATTGTTGATATTGCTGGAAGAGGACGATTCGACAATACGTAAATCCTGCCCACCCCAATCAGTTCCGGGGCCAGTCCCGCTGCGTCCGATTTCCAAAGCGTGATCGGAAGAACCGTTCAGCAGCACAAATGCGTGGTGTTTGACACCACCACCCGTCAACGAATGAAGGGCTGCGCGAATTACGATTGGCGAATAATTCCCGGTATCGGGATAAGGCAAAAAGAACGGATAATTCCGAATTTCATATTTGTAAATACCAGCATCCCAAAACCACCTATCTCGCATCTCATCGGAAACTTCCGCCAAACTGGCAAAGTACGCATCCTGTTCAAAATGCAGGCGCAATGGGCCGGAATTAACGGTATAAAAAGCATTGGTACTCGTACTGCGGATTTGACCTGAAATCTCGGGAACGCGCATTCCCGGAACATCATTCCATGAAAGTAAATATGCCTTGTATTTTGTGTAACGGTTGCCGGTTAAGTCCGGTGCGTTTACGGTATCCTCCGGCATTGGTGGGCGACCAAAAAACTCGATTACTGCATCGGGGCCAAACGTACCGTTTTCGTCCCCTTCCACATGGATTGGTATTTGTTGTCCTTCGGAAACAAGATTGAGCAGATGGGGGTCGATAGATTGTATGGGAACGCCAAGTCGCGCCAATTGCGCACCGGTTACCCGATACACCCCCAATTTGGTCACATCAATACGAACATGCGAAACATTTCCGACTGTGGAAACCATTGGTGAGGTATGCAGTGTCGTGTGTAATGAGGAAGGTATTGTAACGGCAAGGGTACCGGATATTTGGCGAAGATGTTCCAACTCGGATGTGGTTGCCTGACGACCAGTAGCTGAACCGGAAGCACCCGGTTTTCCGGTAACTTCGACAACTATTCGCTTGATATATTGGATTTCGGTATTTTTTGCGTCATAACGTACCGGATAAATTGTCAAGGCGGCGAGTGGTACTCCCCGGTATGAACCGATGTGATTTGAAACGACAAATTGTGCCGGTTGAAATCCCGCACGGTCGGTAGGTGCGCGCATTACTACGCTGTCGTTGACGGTCAATGATGTTTTTAACAGCGAAGGGGTGGTTTGCCGGGCACTTTCAATTTCGATAATTCGGACATTGGGAACCCCCAATGTCCAAACAAAAGGGTGAATATCAGTAGGAAGGAAATAGCCGGATTCAAGCCGATTTTGCGAAATTCCGGTAATATTTACGGAAGATTTGCCGTTCTTGGTTTCAATCGTTGGTTCAGGGTATCGGAATTCAAACCGGAATGTATTTGCGGATTGTGCCAGTAGGCGCACTTCCGGCCGAGTAAGGACGGGAGCCGAAACGGGCTTCGTTTCAGTTGTTGCGGGTTTTGATGTAATCGATTTGGGAAGTTGCGGGAAAGCAGTCTTATTCGGGACAAAAAGTGTAGGCCGTTTTTTAACGGCAGCGCCCAATGTAAGGCCTGCAATGAGAAGCAACAGAATTAGCGAACCAGTGACAATGCGCGGTCGCGACGGTAGTTTCGTCACAACTATCCTCCGTACCAACTATTACGGTCTATTTACCGAGTATTCACAATTAACGAGCGACTCCGTTCCAACCGGCATCACCCGGGCGATAAGGGACACGTTCACAATTGGTTTCGAGTTAGCTCCTTGATGTGACTGAATACTAAGCTAATCGCAACTCCCTTGTGTGTCAAGTACTACGGTTATGGGTATGTGATTTCCGATTTGGGTGTTGAGAAAAGTCAATAAACGCCGTTTTTAACGTTTTTTCCCCGACACCGGTCATCATACACCGGTTCCCGTTTTCTACTTGGGCGTATAAATGATATATTCACAACATTGAATCTGATGTTTTATGCCTGAACCACAAAAAAACAACCACAGCGTGCGTAATGGATTGATCGGTATAACGGTCAGTATCGCTACGTTATGGCTTACGCTACGTGGTATTGACTACACCCGCTTACTTGATACGCTACCGCAAATTTCATTTATCACGATACTGCTTCTCGTTGTTGTCAATCTGCTCTTCATATTTGTACGTGCGTACCGCTGGCAATGGTTGTTGCGGCAAATGAAGCCGCTTCCAACCGTTCAGGTTTACCATCTTACGCAAATCGGCGCATTGGTGAATAATTTACTACCGCTTCGCATTGGGGAAGTGGTTCGTGCAATTTTATTGAAACGCCGGTTTGGTTTTTCGGGAGCGCAGGCATTCGGGAATATCCTGCTCGAACAGATGATTAACCTCATCGCTCTAATGTTGATGCTGATTGTAGCGATTTCATTCGGAAATTTACCGGACAAATTTCTCGGTTACGCACGGTATTCAGTAATCATTCTGGCGGTAATCGTAATCGCGGTATTGTTGTTTTTGAAACTACACCGGTGGAAATTTTCGAAGCCGGATGAAATTCACCGGAAGGGTATCGGCGGCCTCATCGAGCGGGTGACGGTTGGGTTGAACGGCATTTACCAATGGCGGATTTCGATTCCCGCGTTATTGTTGACCTTCATCATGTGGCTAATCAGCGCGGCAACTTTTCTGGTATTTGCAAAAGATTTTCCGAATGCAATCTCACTACCGGAAGCGATTTCGGTTAGTGTGTTTATCGCCATCGGTGGAACTATTCCAGCGGCACCGGGCGCGGTGGGGACATACCACCTCGCTTGTAAGCTCGGTCTGATGGCGTATGGAATGCCGGTAGAGCAAGCGGTCATCATCGCATTCCTCACCCACATTATTTCCTACCTCTGTAATAATCTCACTGGCTTGATTTCGATGCTGGCATTTAAACTACGTTGGCATGATTTACTGAATCTGCGGAAAGAAGAAATGTAACGGAGTATTCTTTGAACGATTCGCTCCTACTTGAAAACGAAACGTACAACGTGTGTATTATCGGCGTCAGGGAGCCATGAATGAGTAGGATTATTCGTCGATTCGGAACAAAAATAATTTTAGGATTACTGTTTTCATTGCTCGCAATGGAATCTCTCGCTCAGTCCAATTCACCCTCAACCACAAATTTTGCTGGCAACTGGGATGTAATCTTACATGTCCGTGATATCGGAAGTGTACATACCATACTCACCATCGAGCCGAAGAGTGAAGGGAAGTGGTGGGCGTATTCCCGTCCGGGAGCTCTGCGAGACGCTGTCGGTTGGCGAAAAGCATTCCTTGCGTTGCTATTCTCGCGGGATTATCCCAAAGGGTCATTCATCCACATTGACGACGGTACAACGATTCAACATAATGACACGTTGCAAGTCGCTGGAGTGATTTCGGCACCGGTATGGGGAAAGTTGCGGATGAATGGTTTTGTTGTGGGAAATAAATGGAAGGGGACGCTTTTTTCACTACGGACAGGAAAACCATACGCATTGATTGAAGGGGTGCCATTCCAGTCCCAACCTCCGCTGTGTAATTATCCAAAGATATTAGACACCATGCTTGCCACCACCCAAATTCACTACTATCGGCCCTCAGAACTGAACGATGAAAAATGGAATATTTTGCGAACAACGTTACGGGAAAAATTTGGAACAGCGCAAGATGATATCGATGCAATTATTGGATGCTATTTATCATTACAGAAACTTCAAACCTCACATTATGGCCTATACCGCAAGTTGGATGTCACATTACCGGAGATAACCGATGAAGAGAATCCGCTAGAATCGGCTCCAATTCGTTTTTCCATCAATGACAAAAGTATCGGCATTCTCACAGTAAAAAGCTTTGGTTTCGGCGACGACCCGATTGACAGTGTCTTTACCATTATCAACCAACAAAAACCCACATCACTTATTATCGACCTAAGGAACAATCCGGGTGGTACACTTTTGTCGATGGCGGTTGCGGGACATTTGCTGGACAAACCGGAACCGGCGGGTACATTCATCGGGGTGAAATGGTGGAAGAGCCACGACCGGTTACCGACAGCAGCCGACATAGCACAATTGCCGCTTTTAACGGAAACAGATATCGACACATTCTTTGTGCTGTTGCGCAAGTATGGCGGACTACGTGGTGAGGTTACACCAGACCACACAATTTATAACGGTAAGGCGGCGGTTTTGATAAATGGGAATACCGCCAGTGCGTGTGAACCATTAGCGTACTTGCTACAATCGACCGGACGGGCAAAAATTATCGGAGAAAATTCCGCCGGTGCGATGTTATCTTCCGAAGGGTTCGATATCGGTCAGGGGTGGGAGGTTTTGGTTCCGACTGCGGACTATTATACCGCTGATGGTAAGCGGTTGGAGGGGACAGGTGTCAAACCGGATATCGCGGTGAAATCGGATAGAGCGATGGATACGGCGATAAAATGGTTAGTGGACAATAGATAGTGAAGGCGGGGAGCATTGCTTCCCGTTTTTTTCTATATTGGTGGGTCAAGCTTTTATTGGCAACGTGAACAATCATACTATTTTGTTATCATACTTATGGTGAATAGGAGTAGTTATGAATTATATCAAACGAATCCTCAAATATTCTACTTTTGGTTTCCTTCTTCTCATTTTACTTTCATTCAATTCCTGCAAGACCACGACGAAGACTGTCACTGCACCGTATGAGTATACGTCACCGCCCGGTCGATTTATTTCACAATGGGATGTGGATGATGCGAAAGATACGGAAGTGTCAGTCCTCTGGTCACTTGTCATGTACCATCAAGATTTAGGCGAATACCCCGATTCGTTAGAAAAACTTGTTCAAGCTGGCTATCTGACAATAGATCCGGGCATACAGTATAAATGGAAATTTTACCTCGAACATGTTGATACGATTCCCCTTGGTATTACTGCGACCTATCAACCTTGGTTGGAGTATCACGATACCGCAATAGTATCGATGGTAATTATGTTTGAACAGGTGCCTGGTCAATGGAGAATCGTGTTGAAGAGTTTTGATGACGAAAATGTTCGCATCCTTCCAATCCCACCTTATCCGACCGCTGGCTATTATTCGTGGCAGGGACAAGGTGCATTACGAGAAATTGTTCTCACTTGCCAAGAATACAGTCAAGACCTTGGTGAAGACCCAATTAATTTCGCAGCACTTGTAAGTGGTGGATATATTAATTATGCACACTCGGATTCCACTTTATTGCGACAATGGAATTTTACTTGGGTTGGTAATACGCCGATTGATACAATGTGGGCAACTTCAACTTCGGCGATGCCGCTTGGCGCAGGGCATGTCGTGACATATATCCTCGCGACGCATGAATTTAAGGGGTACGGGATACCTTGATGAGAAGATACTACCTATTTTTTTTGTTAGCGATTGCTATGGTCATACCGTTCTCGGAAGCTACACCCCCAAGTGTTTACTTTCCACCGGGAACATTTTTTCTTAAAACCTACGAATGCCGATTTGCAACTCCTTTCCCGCTTATAGTAGAGGGATTCTTGGGATTTGCCTCGGACAGCTTAACATACGATATAACCCTCTCGAGCGGGATTCAACTCTTGAACGGTAATTTACATTGGTGTGGAAAAACCGACAAGCATGATACTTTACTCAATAGGGTTATCATACGTATCGACCAACCCGGAATCTATAGTACATCTATTGTCTTCGATGCGAAAAATGTTCGAGATACGGGAGTAGATAATTGGCCTCTTGAGCTTAAATTCCCCGTAAGAGATAAAAGATATTTTTATGTTACCGGAGATACAATCGCCGTTTTTATTGATTCTTTGGAAATGATGCAAAGGGCACGTGATTCATTAATATTATCATACGAGGATCTCCACCGACGAGTAATGAAAAGGTTCGCCAGCTTAGAAAATGTTAGACATGCAGAGTTAGGGCTTGTTGTAGGATATTGGGGTACACATCCAAAATGTCTTTTAGATACTTCGATTAATGAATTGAATCTGCAAAGAAATACCACGAATAATCAATATCATTTAATTCAAAACCACTGGTTGTTATTTCAACCCTTGCGCAAAGATTGTGATTCATTGGTTAAACGTGATACAATTGTTGCCGAAGCTTACATGAACCGCACATCAAAATTGAAACTTCAAATCGCTAATTTGGGTTTAGTTCACATACGTGAACTATACGCACTTGACCAGCAAATCCTGAAAACAAATCTATCGGAGTATGACTGGCCCTATCTTTCCGAAAAAAACCAGCTTCTTGCCAAACGAAGAGAATTGTTAAAAAAACAAATCGCACAGATGGATTCCTTAGGGTATTCCAGTCGGTAAAGGTAAACAGAGCATTGCTCCCCGTTTTTTTCTATATTGTGTGTATATCCGCTTGGAACTTACAGTAGTACCGATAATACTACCCGGTACAGAGGACGTTCGATATGAACCGCAAAGTTTCTCTTCTGATTACTGCCGTTTTTATTTCCATTTTTTTCTCACCTCGCCTTACCTATTCCGCCGCGATACAAACGACGACGAACCTGCCTTATCCATTCTTTTTCACCGAAAACCGTGGCCAATGGGATTCACGTGTGTTGTATAAATGCAATGCGCGAAATGGAATGACATGGTTTCTCGAACGCGATGGCATTACTCTACTCACGATGAAAGAGGATCGGACGAAAGCTCCAATCATCGATCCGATGGATAGAGATTTACCGGAGATGATGAGACGGCATCCGGCAAGGTATCCGATGAAGATTCATGCCTTGACGTTTCACTTCGTGAAGGCAACGGGTAACGGGCAACAGGCAATGGGGGAACTCCCGTGGCACAATAACTATTTCTTGGGTAACGACTCATCTAAGTGGGAACCAAATTGCCGGAACTACACGAACATTGTGTATCGCGACGTGTGGGATGGAATCGATATCGAGTGGTATGAAGAGAATGGAAAACTCGAATTCGATTTTGTTGTACAACCCGGAGCCGACCCCTCCCAAATCCGCATGAGTTGTGAAGGTTTGGAAGGGGATTTGTCTGTTTCTCCATCCACCATCCACCATCCACCGGCGCAGAATTGCGCTTGCCGACATCGTTAGGTGAATTACGGACAGCGTTACCGCAAGTGTATCAAATTTCACCCGATGGTTCTCGCAGTGAAGTCGATGCGAAATTCGAGATTACCAACAAGAATGAATTTAGTATCACGCTACCGAATGGATATCAGAAAGAACATACACTGCGGATTGATCCACTAGTGTATAGCACTTATTTGGGGGGTGCGGGAGACGATTTCGGTGTGTGTATAACAAAAGATGGTGAAGGTGGTATCATTGTGACAGGCGGGACATCAAGCACGAACTTCCCGACGACTACAGGTGCTTTGCAAACTACATTGTTAGGTAATCCATGGGATTGCTTTATTTCCAAATTGGATAGCACCGGTTCCAACTTAAATTTCAGCACTTATCTCTCACTTGGATTATGGACACAAGGGCATGCAGCCATAGACGACGGTAATGGTGGCGCAATCGTTACTGGAGGAACCTACAGTTTATCAAGATTAACGGATGTCTTTATCGCCCATATTAACAATACTGGATCACAATTGATTTATAGTTTGGTGCTTGGTGGCGTTGGAAATGATTATGGTGCAGCAATTATCGGCGATGGAAGTGGCGGAGCTATCGTTACGGGTGAAGCCGCTATCGGATTTCCAACTACAACCAATGCCTATGATACTTCTTATAATGGAGGTGGAGACGTTGTTGTGATACGGGTTAATAATGCCGGACAACTTATTTACAGCACTTTTTTCGGTGGTTCTGGTTATGATGAAGGAGATGCTCTTACTAGCGATGATAGTGCTGGTGTATTTATCACTGGGTACACTACCGGCAGATATCATACTGGAAGTTTTTTCCCAACAACACCTAACGCGTTTGACACAAATTTTCACAGCGATAATGATGCATTTGTGGTTCATCTAAATATCGATAACTCGCAATTATTGTACAGTACATATCTCGGTGGTTCGGGGGATGATATGGGATTGGGAATTTGCAGTGGAATAGATGGGAGTGTATACATTACAGGTTATACAGCAAGTAGTAACTTCCCGACTACTATCGGTGCCTATGATACTACTTACATTGGTGGCGGCATGTTTGGTGAAAACTGTTTCGTAACTCATCTAAATAGTACTGGTTCACAACTAATTTATAGCACCTACCTTGGTGGCACAGAAGACGATGTTAGCCGCGGAATTGTCAATAGTGACAACGGTAAAGTCATCGTTACAGGTTTTACATCGAGTAACGATTTCCCGACTACGAATGGTGCTTACAACCCTACCAGCAACGATAGTGTAGATTGCTTTATCAGTATGCTGGACAGTGCTGGTACTCATCTTCTTTATAGTACATATTTAGGTGGATCCGGTGCCGATAGAGGTTTTGGAATAACAAATGTTAGCAATAATAATGTCATAGTCGTCGGGTCAACGTCCAGCTCCAATTTTCCAACAACCACTGGTGCCTATGACACTACTTATCATGGTGGAAGCACAACATACGGTGAAGATTGTTTTGTGGCGAGGTTAAATTTGGTCGCCGATACGAGTAGTATACCTTTCGAGCATAATGTTTTCCCACAGTCATACGCATTACTCAATATTTATCCCAACCCGTTTAATCCGTCAACCAATATTTCCTATTCGCTACATAAAGCCGGTTTTGTTGACTTGCGGCTCTTTAACCTTGAAGGACGAGAGGTGCAAGAATTAGTAAAGCAATGGCAGCCAGCCGGTAGGTATCGTTATTTGTTTGACGGAAAAAATCTCTCATCAGGAACTTATTTCATTCGTATGAAAGCAGGTGATTTTGTGAAAACGCAAAAGATGGTATTGTTGAAATAATCGGTATAGGGCTGTTTTAGTGAAGGAATGTCGTATGGGAAGCATTGCTTCCCGTTTTTTTCTATATTACAGGTTCATAGAATTTGGAATTTACAGGAGTACCGATGTCGCTACCTGAGCGAATCAAAACTATTTTAGCCACCGACTGCGGTTCGACGACGACCAAAGCGATTCTTATCGAACTGGTGAAGAACCCGGAGACGGGTGTCGAGGAATACCGCCAGACCGTGCGCGGTGAAGCACCGACAACCGTCGAAGCGCCGTTTGAGGATGTGACGCGCGGGGTGTTGAATGCCGTAATGGAAATCGAAGAACTGCGCGGACGGAAATTTATCTCGACCGATAAAAACGGCGAAGAGTGTATTCTCCGCCCCTCCACCGACAAAGAGGGTTGCGATATCTATATCTCGACATCTTCGGCAGGTGGTGGATTGCAGATGATGGTAGCGGGTGTCGTCAAGCAGATGAGCGCGGAATCCGCAACCCGCGCGGCATACAGCGCCGGTGCCATCGTGATGGATACGCTCGCATCAAATGACGGACGTCTCCCGCACCAAAAAATTGAACGCATCCGCAAACTTCGCCCCGATATGCTCTTGTTGTCCGGTGGTATCGACGGTGGTACTGAAAAACACGTGGTAGAAATGGCGGAACTTCTCCGGGCGGCACGTCCGAAGGCCCGGTTAGGACACGGTTATAACCTTCCGGTGATTTATGCCGGTAATAAAGATGCTGCCGCGGAAGTTACGCGAACCTTGCAAGACACCGTCAAGCTTACGGTTGTCGATAATCTTCGTCCGGTGCTCGAACGGGAAAATACCCGACCTGCGCGCGACGCCGTCCATGAATTGTTCATGGAACATGTGATGCAACAAGCACCCGGTTATTCCAAACTGATGAGTTGGACTGACGCACCGATTATGCCGACACCGGGCGCAGTCGGCGACATTATGCAGGAAATCGCGAAACAGCACAAAATCAATGTAGTTGGTGTCGATATCGGTGGCGCGACTACGGACATTTTCTCCGTATTCAGCGGCCAATTCAACCGTACTGTTTCCGCTAATCTCGGAATGAGTTATTCGATATCGAATGTACTCGCTGAGGCGGGGCTCGATAACATCATGCGGTGGGTGCCGTTCGATTTGCCGGAATCGGAATTACGGAATCGAATCGCCAATAAAATGATTCGTCCCACTACGATTCCCCAGACCCGTGAAGAGTTGCAAGTTGAACAAGCGATTGCGCGGGAAGCGCTCCGGCTGGCGTTTGTGCAACACAAAGCATTTGCCGTGTCATTGAAGGGTGTGCAACAGGAACGGACAATTTCCGATACGTTCGAACAAACCTCATCGGGTGAAACACTGGTACGAATGATGGATTTGGATTTGATTGTCGGTTCGGGTGGTGTGTTATCGCATGCACCGCGACGGGCACAGTCGATGCACATGATGATTGACAGCTTCCTACCGGAAGGGGTGACAAAACTTGCAGTCGACTCAATTTTCATGATGCCGCAACTTGGTGTACTCGCTTCGGTAAACCATCCCGATGCCAAGAAAGCCGCAGTAGAGGTGTTCGAGAAAGATTGCATTATCTGGCTCGGCACGTGTATCGCACCGGTCGGTAATGCGAAGGAAGGTAAGGATTGCGTAACGGTGAAGGGAACAACTTCCAAGGGGCGCAGTATTGATATTACTCAAAACGTTGGTGAGTTAAAACTCTATCCGTTGGAATTAGGTGAATCGGCGAAAGTAACGGTCAATCCGGCGCGTGGATTCGATGTCGGAGCGGGAAACGGAAAGAGTTACGAAGTCGAACTAACCGGAGGTGTCGTTGGTCTCGCCGTCGATACCCGCGGTCGCAATCTTGTTTTCGACAAGAACACGCCAGACCGTCTAGGAAAATTGAAGCGGTGGGCATTCGACGAATAACTGTAGTTCGATGGATGAAATTAGTAGGGGAGAGCTCGTGAGCTCTCCCTTTTGCTCTTTAAGCGGTGCGGAATTTCTTGGCTTGTTCCGTACCTTGAAGGACACTCTACTGGAGACCCGAAATGTTTCACTCTACTCATCGCTTCTACATCTTGTGTGTTTGCGCGACAGTTCTCTTTGTTTCGATACTCGCATTCGCACAGATGAATCCCTCACCACCAGCGGGTATGCCGGGTGGCACAATGCGCCCGCCAATGCCCCAGCGTTCGCAACAAGCACCGCCTCCACTTCTTATCTATACAATCAGGAGTCCGTTCATTGCGATTCCGGGTAGTGACTCGCCAATATTCGTGTATTATGCCGACGGCCTTGTCATTTATCGCACACTCGGCAAACACAGCAAGCCATCATATATGTCGGTGAAAGTGGATTCGCTCGAAATGGCCGCAATTATGAAACGCTTGTTTGATGCCGATGCATTTTTTGAATTACACAATAATTACTCGCCATCAAGCGGTCTTAAAGATGAACCACTGCATGAATTATTTATCGCGGGACCGGAGCCGGCAAAGAAAGAATACCGCTTCAATCTGGTTACTGTCTATGGGCAACCGGATACGATGAAAAATGGTGGAGACCGGGATGATTCGCTCTTATGCCCACAGGCATTTCTTGATTTCTACAAATGGGTTGCCGAATACAAAAATGCTCAAGCAAAACCGTGGTTACCTGCGAAATTAGAAGTGGTAGTTACTGTTATTGACAGCGTTATGTCAACTACAACGGTCTATCCGGCAAACTGGCCGTTATTGTCATCGAAAGAAGTTGTGACACGCGGCCAAAACCAAAAAGTGTTTAGTGTGTATCTACCGGAAAGTGAACTGGGGACAGTACAAAAAATTATCAAGAATAAAGACGTAATGAAAGTCGAGGATAAGTTAGTAATGTGCCGCGAGATGCGCTATCCATTCCCGCACGAAATGATGGGTTTCGACCCCCGTAATTTTATGCAACAGCGGGCACAACACGGCGGGAGATAATCCGATTTCGAATTTTCACTCTAAAATATATGGGAGAAATAACAGCAAAAGGCGCGAATGTTTCGCGCCTTTTTCCGTATCAAAATTGTATCTCGTTACTTCAACAATGTCATCCGTTTAGTAGCCGCGTAGTCGGATGTGGTAAGCGTGTAGTAATAGACACCGGACGGCAGATGCGACGCATCGAAGGAGAACCTATACACATTCGCGGTATGGAAGCCGTCGGTAAGAATCGCAACCTGTTGACCCAAATTATTCGTAACGACAAGACGTGCAGTTCCGGCTTCAGGCAGTGCAAATGAGAATTGGGTCACGGGATTAAATGGGTTCGGGAAATTTTGCGTCAATGCATATTTATCGGGAACGAGCCCGGTCGCATGTGCAGACGGCATCGCTTGCACGACAAAGCGTTGAACACGCTCGATACCATCAGAACTGACATCGGCGATTCGGTAGTAATAGGTCGTGTCGTTTTGAACGCGGTTATCGATATAGGAATAGTCATTCGGTAGCGGCGTCGAACCGTGACCGGTAACCTGTGCAATGACTTCACCGTTGATGTTCGATGTTACCGAACGATAGAGATTGAAGTGTGCATTGTTGGTTTCAGTTTCAGTACGCCACCGCAGAGTGACTTTACCGTCGGCACTGATAGCTGAGAATGACGTCATTTCGACCGGCAAAGGAATCGGCGTAAATAAAATCGCCGTGTTATTATCCGGGGATGGGGTACTGTAATTCAGAAATTTCACACCGGCTACGTTTTGGATTCCGACCGTGGGCGTTCCCGGTGCACCGTTGATATGACGGTACTGAAAGAGAATTGAGCCATCTGCATTTAATACGATTTGGCAGGAGAGACGGCTTGGACCGGCCCAAGAAGACAAACTGTCGTACGTTATAACGAAACGCGAAGGCGCATTGAGCCGGGCGATGGTTACAGTAGATTGAGCATCGAGATACATATCATCAGCCCAAAAGTATAAACCATCCGGCCCGCTAATGGGGAATCCAGCGAAACTAAAGCTGCTATAGAAGCTCGATGTTGTAATATATCCATTCACACCAAGATAAAGCTGGGTAAAGTCATTGCCGTACAATTGGAATGGGAACTGAACTCCAATCGGGCCCGCGTTGCCATCATCCATATCGGCAAACGTAATCGTTGAATCTTCTACTGTGTGGTCAATCCAACTAAAGGTGGGTCCACCGGGTTCGGCTTGGTCTTTAAAGTAATAGGCGGAACCATCGCTACCCGCCCTCATCGTGGATGGTGGTTCGATATGGCGGCGGTTCTGGCGAATTTGAAGATATGTGCTATATGCTGCGGCTTTTTCGGCGTGTGTAACAGTTTCATCGCGTAGCATTTTTTCCGCTATCCGAGTATTTTCATCAGTTGCCGCGTATGCCATTGAAACAGTAAAGACGAGAAGTAAAGTGAAAATAAGAATCGATTGCAATCGGTTCATACGAAATCTCCGTTTCAGAACTCGGTGTTAAACGAGGTGAATTTGACCATCTTAGTTGGAAATTAAAAATCTAAGTGCTTGTAATTCAAGTTAAGTGCAAAGATATAAATAAGCCAGCACAAAGCTTTACTATTTACTCTGTGATTCTATAAAGCTTATGATTTAGATCACAAGTGTAAATATACCGAAAAGCAGTTTTATATTAAATGTTGAGAATTTTGGGATGTAGTGTCAGAGCTCGTTTGTGAGTACTTTCAAGTTAATCCGGTAAATCTCTCCAATTTGCTTCCCTACTCCCTACTGTTATTTGCTTTTTCCTTCGCTACGTATTATCTTGAGACAAGTTTCTGAAACTTGTAGTTTGATAAAGTGTGTTTGCGGTTTCCGAAACGTTCTGGCACCCCTTCCGTTCGTACTGAACTGAATGCGGGTGTTTCGTATAGATAAACGTTTACGAGGCAATTCGTGGCGGAGATTAAAGTCGACATCGGCGAGCGCATCAAGGATTTGCGTCAAGCCGCCGAATTGACACAGGAGGAACTGGCAGAACGCGCAGAACTTTCGAAGGGCTTTATCAGCCAAGTCGAGCGTGGTCTGACAAACCTCTCCATCGAGAATTTGGTAGCGATACTCTCCGCACTTGACGTCTCTTTACCGGAATTTTTCGCGACGCCGGTTGCCGAGAAAATCGTATACGGGGAAGAAGATGTAACTGAAGTGGACCGTGACGGAGAATTTCCGTTCCGGTTATTGGTTCCGGGGGCGGCGAACCGCTCGATGGAACCGGCGATGCTGACTTTGGCCGCCGGCGAAAAGACGGAACCGGAAAAGCCGTATAAC
>CAZPUW010000001.1:0-31324 GCA_964589795.1 uncultured bacterium | reverse complement strand
CCAATCAATGGGCCGCAATACGGTTCACCCCAATCAGCACTTACGAAGTAAGATCGGTCTATCTTGAGTTTAATAATTCACAAAATCGTCCCGATACGATTACAATTTTAGCTGTAGCCGATTCAGTGAATGGAACTCAGCATCTTCCGAAGATGTCTTCGATTTTGGGACAAATTTCAGGTGTGATGATTCCGAATCCGGTACCACCCGCGACCGCGGTATGGGTGGATACGAGTTTTTCCGTACCCTTTACACGGAATCAAAATCAGGATTTCTGGATAGTTTACGGAGTTTGTCCGGCAGGATTGACCAGTGGTAACGGTTCGTGGCCGTTGTTCGACAATTCCGTCGATAATTTAGGACGAAGTTTGTATGTGACCGGTACTTCACGGCCAACGAATAGTTCGAGTTGGTTGGCGATTTTCGGTTATGACTGGAGATGCCGAGTTGGTGGCCAATATACTAACCTTCATTACATCGACCTGCAATCGCAATATTTGTATGCGACATCGAAAAAATTCCAACTCGCTACGGGATTTGCCGCACAAACCTTTAAAGCAGTTATTCGTAATGTTGGTACGGATACTGTCCACTCCTATTCAGTAATTTTTACCGGTAGAAACGGTATCAATCAAGTAATCTGGACTTCGACGGTGAGCCGCAGCCAGCTTATTCCCGGTGCAACGGATACTGTACAAGCGGGTTCCACTTTCGGTGGAATGAGTGCTGATGTTTACACTATCAAAGATTCGGTAACGGTATCAGGTGAGGCGGTAACGACTAATAATATTTCCACTTTAGAGCAGTACGTGTACGACCCCGCTCAACCCTACGAATACAGGTACGACAACTCACAAATCAATATCAATTTTTCACCTTCTATCAATGCCGGAGTAATGGTGCGTTTTAAGCCGGATAACTACCCGTGTGAGATGGATAGTGTAATACTGATGTATTCCGGTACAACACCGTTTGTTGCAAACCTATATGTTTATACGGATAGTGTAGGAATTACCGGACCACATACACTTCTCTACTCCCGTTTGAATATCCGAGGAGCCGTTGTCTCCAACAATCGTTTCGTGATAAGTGTACCCGCATTAACCATTCTCAGTGGTTCGTATTATATCGGATTCATCAGCGACAGTAACTTCGTTGTTGGGCTAAATAACGACAATCCTCTGGCATGTCAGAACATAATAATGGGAACTCAGCGTTACGCGGGAGTTTTAAATGGTGGCGCATTAACATGGTCAAATGATGTGGGGTCGGAACTAACGATTCGCGCATCGATAAAACGCACTCCAAGTTTAGCTGTTTCGTTAACTCCAACCGGTACCAGCACTGGTTATGTAGGTACAACAGTTTGGTATCCGATGATCGTGAGTAACACCGGACAAAGCTCTGATTCCTATAATTTATCGGTGACCAACGCACATTGGCCGACACAAATCTTTAACAGCGCTCAAACCCAATTGATCAGCCAAATCGGCCCCATACCATCGGGAACATCACAACAAATTGAAGTAAAAGTAGCAATACCAGCCGGGGTAAATAATGGTGCAATCGATACCGCAATCGTACATGCAACATCCCGTACGAACGGTTCCATTACGTCACAAGCGTCAAATTTTACCCATGCCATACATCTCATCGACCTTGAATCGCAATACCTGTTTTCTACTTCCAAGAAATTCCATTTAGCCGGCGGTTTTGCCGGTCAGGTTTACAAAGCGGTTATTCATAACACCGGAAACGATACCGTCAGTTCATACACCGTTTATTTTACTGGGAACAACAAAAGTGGAGCGGTCGTCTGGACTTCATTTACAATGCACGGTTCAATTGCACCTAACGGTACCGATACGATACAGGCGAGCACAACGTTTTCAGGTGTTCCCATCGATGTTTATACTATCCAAGATTCGGTATCGGCAGTTGGCGATGTTAACATCACCAACAATATGTCTTATCTGGAACAATATGTTTTTGATTCGAGTCAACCATACGAGTTCCATTATGACGACGGTACTACCAGTGTAAACCAAAATTTAGCAGTCAATTCGGGTTTAATGGTTCGGTATCAACCTGACAGCTACCCGGCTGCGCTCGACAATATCATATTCAATTATAATGGAGCAGCTCCATTTGTTTCGAACCTGTATGTTTATGGTGACAGCATCGGAATTTCGGGTCCCCGCACTTTACTTTATTCACATAACCAATACCGGGGAACAGGTTCGAGAGTTGCGATTCATATTCCGTCGGTTATCATAAGCAGTGGTTCGTATTATGTAGGGCTACTTTGCGATAGCAATCTTAGCGTGGGAATAAACAACGAATTACCCTTTGCATGCCAAAACCTCTTGATGGGTACGCAACGGTATTCCGGTTCATTAGTCGGAAGTACACTGACTTGGACAAGCGAAATAGGTCAGGATCCGGTAATTCGAGCCACGATAAGGAATGCGGATTTGGCAGTAGCAGTCAGCCCTTCCGGCTCGGGGAATGGTTTCGTTGGAACTGATGTTTGGTACGCGATGACTATTAGTAATTTCGGTGAATCAACTGATAATTACAACGTAAGCATAAGCGGTAATCTTTGGCCGACGCAAATCTGGAATGATGCTCAAAACCAGCAAATTTCTACTACCGGGCCGATAGCTTCTTCTTTTACTTTGCCGATTAAAGTGAAAGTTTCAATCCCCTTAAATGCCGCGAACGGATTACAAGATACAGCAAATATCCATGTAGTTTCACAATATTCACCAACCATCTTTTCGCAAGCAACAGTAATTACCAAAGCGGTTCACAACATTGATTTGCAATCTCAAGTTTTGTACGCAACTTCAAAGAAATTCCAAATAGCCGCTGGTTCTTCAAATCAGTTATTTCGAACTATCATCCGAAATAGCGGAAATGATACCGTAATTTCATACTCAGTCCACTTTACCGGGCGGGACAGCGCTAACGCTATCGTCTGGACGTCGACGGTTACCAGCGGCCCCATTGCTCCCGGTGGGGTAGATACAGTGCAAGCAGATTCACCTTTTGCAGCTATGGTCGCTGGAACATATACCATAATGGATTCAATCTCGGCGACAGGCGATGTTACCGCATCCAATGATTGTTCTTATCTCGAGCAATATGTATATAATCCGATGATACCTAATGAGTTTCAATACGATGATGGTGTCGTCATCAGTAATACCTCTTATCCTACTAACACAGGTATTATGGTGCGATACAAACCGGACAGTTATCCCGCAGTTATGGATAGCATCATATTGATAAACGGATGTGCTACAGAGTTTACAACAAACTTGTACGTCTATACCGACAGTATCGGAGTGAGTGCTCCGGTCAATTTGATTTATACTCAGAATGGAATTTTGTGTGAGTCGGGCCGGACATCGTTAGGTATTCCCGCATTACCTATTTATTCCGGTTCGTTCTATATCGGGTTTATTTGTGACACCAACCTTAACGTCGGAATGAATTCAGACTCACCTGTAGCATGCGAGAATTCAGCAATGGGAACGCAACGGTTCAGTGGAGTATTGACGGGAGCAACTGTTAGCTGGACAGCCGAAGTTGGTAACGAGCCGATGATACACGCCCGGATTCGCCAACCCAATTTATCGGTATCAATAGGCCCTTCAGCAACACAAACAGGTTTTCCCGAAACCGATATCTGGTACCCAATGGCGGTATTAAATATTGGAGAAGTTTACGACAGTTATCATTTAACCGTTTCCGGAAACAACTGGGTTACCCAAATTTGGAACGGTAATATGTCACAGCAGATAGGGTCGACTATTTTACTTGCGCCTTATACATCTCAAACTATCAATATTAAAGTATCGGTTCCGCAGAACGCTACTATCGGGTATCACGATACAACCCAAGTACAAGCAGTTTCAAATTTAAACCCAACAACAAGCTCTTCTTCAACCACAGTATCCAGTGCATTCGGGTTTGTCGCCAATTCCGGCGGGCCGGATGGATGGGGTTATCAATTTATCACCGACCGGGCAGAAAATGGGCCGGGATGGTCGTGGGAAGATACTTCCGGGGCTACCCGATTACCGGATCAAATCGGTAATGACGATGATTATAACTGGCAAATCGTATTACCTGCGGGATTTAATTTTAAGTTTTACGGGCAGATGGTCGATACGTTCTGGGTAAGTTCAAATGGTTTTTTACTTTTCAATCGAACCATACCGGAATCGACGTATCCCGAGAATCCAATTTCGATGGAAACCGCACCCAATGCTTATTTAAGCATAATGCATACAGATTTGATTTACGGTGACGGCGCTTCGAATATCTGGGGAGGCGTGTATTGCAAAACTATCGGTATCGAACCCACCCGGCAATTCATTATCAGTTGGATAGGTATGAAGCAATGGAATCTACAATCCGGGTCATCGATATCATTTCAAACCGTTCTTTATGAAAATTCGAACAACATCGAGTCGCGGTATCAGAATGGACTTTTCGGTGACCCACTTTATGATTATGGTGTATCCGCAACGATAGGACTAAAAAGCTGGACAGGAATTGATACGCTTGCGTATTCTGTAGTTAGTAACTCCGCTGCAGCAATTGGAAGCCAGACCGTAATTGATTTTCTATATCCGGTGTTAGTATCACAGAACAACTTAACCGCAAGTGTTTCCGGGAATGACATTACATTGAATTGGAGCCCAATCGGGGAAGGTGTAACAAATTATTCGGTTTGGGCAGATTCGATTCAACCATATAGTTCAGAAAATGCATGGTACTACTTAGGAAGCTCGACATCGACATCGTTCGTCGATGTGAATCGCATAATCACTTCTCCGTTTATCTTCTATCGAATTACTGCAATTGATAACACAGATGCAATCAGGCACCATTCGCCGCAAGTGGGATTGAAGACGCTCACCAATCGTACTGACCGCATTCGAATCGTGCGAGGATTCGGAAATCCCAAACCACAACGACCCAGATTGTAAAATTGTATCTACTTCTTAGCAGTAGGAATTATTCTAAGTTTAGTGTTTTCTTACCTCTCGACAGATTTTATCTTCTTGACGCTGACTACCAGAAATTTTACAAAAAACCATTTTCAGGTTTGAAAGTTTGGAATATGTTAGTAAAATAAGTTAGAAAGTTTGCATTACCTCAATTACGTCGACACAATTACTACTGAGAATTGAATGTTTGCAAAATTGGTTAACTCTCTGCACTACTATATTTCCGATGGTAAAAAATATCATCGTTTGTTAAAAATTCGCTTTCTTTATTCTCATCTTTACCGCTCGTACAATTTAGTCTTCCCTACTTTAGTTGTTCTAACATCGAACCGTTCGGGAGGATGTCATGAGACCCATCCGCTATCTGTCTTTTCCAATTTTCTTTTCTCTTCTAACAACAGTTATCGCTCGACCGTGGACACCAAACGACGATTTAAACATTGGTATCCCCGCCCCAAATTCAGTACAGATAACCGTCCAGCATATTTCTAATAATGGTTTGCATCTAACTTTCCGAGCACCGGACGTAAAATTCGAGCAAGTAACCGCCGGGAATCGCAACTGGACTTTTGCGCATATCGAAGGTGAGACGCGACGTTGGGAAACAGGTATGCCCTCAGTACCTGTAATTTCCCGTCCGGTTTTGTTACCCAATACGGGCAACATCCGACTAAAAGTTGTTAGCTCTGAGTTCAAAGAATATTCCAACATCGATATACTTCCTCAACAACCGATTGTTAAAGATGGAGAGACTGACTTTATCGCCGAGCCATACGCATGCGACACAGTGGCATATTCAAGAGATGGTTGGTATCCGGGAAATATTGCTGAAATCCACGAGCCGGTAATTCTTCGCGATGCTCGAATAGCGCTTCTTGGCGTACAGCCGGTACAAGTAAATCCGGTAACGCATAAAGTCAGGGTTTATACTTCGATAGAATTGGAAACCGAATCCATCGGTGGTACTGGTGTAAATGAATTGTATTCAACGCGACAGCATCCTGCTCCCGGTTTTGTGCAGTTCTATCAAGACATTCTTGGTGCGGATGAATTGGCGGAAATAAATGCGGAAGCATCGCCGGGTTCAATGTTGGTTATTTGCCGTCCCGACTCGGAGGTAACCAATGCGCTTCGACCTTACATCGAATGGCGTAACCGCAGCGGACGACCAACCACGTTGATTACGACAACCGCGACAGCCGCAACACAACTGCAAAATATCATCAACTCTGCATACGCCAATAATGTTCCACCGCTGGAAATGATTATGCTGGTTGGTGACGGTGGAACAACCGGATCTTACTCATTACCTACCTATATGACAAATAGCTATACCGATCATACGTATGTGCAACTCGCAGGTAACGATGTTATAGCCGATGCTTATATCAGCCGGTGGCCGGCAAGTAATATTCAACAATTATTAACGATGGTTAACCGGTCAATCAATTACGAGCGTAACCCCAATATGATGGATACAACTTGGTTCCAAAAGGGGTGGGGATATTCTGGAACATCATATCCGTTCAACCGTGACGCGGTTTGGTTCTGCATGACAGAAATGAACAGCCGGGGAGTACCGTGGTCAGGAATTTACTATGACGAACATTCGGGAAATGCCGTCACCAATGTCATTAATTCGCGATGCAATCCGGGTTTGCTTTTTTGGGCACATCGTCCGAACGGTGTGGGAAATATCGATGGAACGTATGTTACGGGTGTGACTACAAACATCAACAAATGTTTTGTTTCGATACACGTTACCTGCGGATCGGGTCATTGGTATCCGGGTGATAGTACCGTTGGAACACAAAAGCAGTTGGTGTTGAATGGTACCCCAACCCAACCGGCAGGGGCTATTGCCTCGATGGCTACTGAAACATCAAGTACGCATTCAGCACCGAATTGCTGTATTTTGACCGGTTCATTTTATGCACTAGGCGCTAAAAACGCGATGCATCCCGGCGAGATGTTTTTTGAGGGAAAATATCAAGTATGGCGAAATTATCTCGGCTCGATGAACCAGTTTATTTACTGGAACAATCCGATGGGTGATATTTCTGCCAAGTTGTGGACGGGGGTTCCTCATCGTGTTGCCGCAACCGTTCCCCACCAAATTGCTTTCGGTCAAAATCGTTTAGAATTCACTGTAAACGGCTACGACAACCCCGAACCGATTTCCGGTGCACTGGTGACAGCGGTAAAGTCAAATCCAAGTGGTGACGGTTATGAGACTTATGTTCGGACAACTACCGACAATAACGGGCATGTGGTATTACCTCTGACAAATAGTACAACCGGAAATTTGTATGTAACAGTCGTTGGCGCTAAAGTCGGACAGAACATACTGCCATTGTTAGATACGGTTTCGGTTGCAAATATGTATGCAGATGTAGGGATTACCGGGTACAATATTCTCGATAACAATGGAAGTGGGCGTTACGGAAATAACGATAGCTTGGCAAGTCCGGGTGAAACGGTAGATGTAAACATACAACTTAGAAATCTTGGAACTCGAGACACAGTCACCGGCATCAGCGCTACACTTCTCTCAACTGATTCGCGAATTGTCGTTTCAAATTCTACACAAACTTATACGAATATTGCACCCGGTGAAAGTTCATACGGTAGTGGTATATACCGTTTACAATTGTTAGAAGGACTGAAAGAAGAAACTGTTCTATTGCAATTGAATATTACTACGGGCGATTCGGCTTTGAACCGTTCGCTTGCGGTTGTTTTACCAGTTCACTCAATTCATCTGTCGTTGGTTTCATCGATGTTTAGCCCTTCGCCGATAATACCGGGTGGTAGTGGTTCGATTTATATCACAGTACAAAACAACGGCAGTATTTCCACCGGTGCGACAAATGCGCACTTATTCCCGTTATCTTCGAACATTACAGTAAACAATTCAGATATAACCTTTGGCGGACTACCGATTGGTCAAAGCTCGTCGAACCCGATAAATCAACCGTTCACGATTTCCACCAATTTACATACCGTCCCCGGTTCAGTTGGAGAGGTGGGCGTTGCTTTTGGCGATAATGCGATACAGGATACAGTATATATAAATGTGCCAATTGGAACACGAACGAGATTTGATCCAGTTGGACCAGACACTTATGGTTATAGTGCTATCGATGATTCAGATACGGTTTATACTCTTCATCCAACGTTCGATTGGCAAAATATAGAAACATCGTCGAACCGTCTCGAATTGAATGATTTTTCGATGGGTGGCGATGCATCAATGTTGATTCGGCTACCATTTACTGTCCGCTATTATGGTGCGGACTATGACACCATTACGGTTTGTACGAATGGCTGGATTTCATTTGGAGCCGCCAGAGTCGAAGACTATACGGGAACTCCTCCAGTACACGAATCACATTTGATTCATACCGCGCGGGTGTGGCGGTTCCCCTCCAACGAAGGCCCTCGCAATATGGTTGCCGTGGGGTGGCAAGATCTCACATTGAACAATTACCCACAAGGAGTATTTGGTTATTATGACCAAACGAATGGTTGGTACGTTATAACGTGGAAAGGGGTATGGCAATCAACCGCCGCGTCAACCAATAAATACCAACTTTTAATTTACGATCCCCAGCGCTATACAACGCCTACCGGTGATAGCCAATTGAAATTCCAATACAAGGATTTACATCCGGGAATTGCTATCAATGAAATTGGTTATGTAACAATTGGGATTCAAGATTCGAATTGTGTAAGATCGCTTGAGTATGCTGCCGGTGGTTCATTCGACGGTGGCGCATCCCCGATAGCTTATGGTTCCAATGTAAACCGCGCTATTTTATTCACCACCACGATGTCGGGACTTTATATTGGGCAAGCTTCGAACCCATACCCGGAAAATTTAGCAACCAATGTACCAACGAATACGACGTTATCGTGGAGAGCGGCGCCGGGTGCGATGTATTACGATATCCGGTTTGGTTCCACTACCGAACCTCCAATTGTATCTTTACACCAACGAATGCAGTTGTATGTCCCCACTCTATCTGCAAATACTACTTATTACTGGAGAGTAACTGCACGGTTAGATACGATGGACACGGTTTCTAATACCGGGCCGATCTGGGCGTTTACCACCGGTAGCGGTCCGGCGCCAGCAGCGCCATCGAATGTATGCTTTACAAATGTTACCAGTCATAGGATCACGGTGAATTGGCTCGATCATTCAACCGATGAAACGAGTTTTTCGATTACCCAATTTACCAATGGGAGTGCAGGTTATACACAGGTAGCGAATCTTCCACCTAATACTACCAGTTATATCGATTCCTGCGTACAGCCGGGAACACAATATTGGTATCGAATCTACTCTTATAATAATTACAGCGCTTCGATAACATACGCATCCGGGTCAGTGTGGACTTTGCCCGCGCGTGCGGGGTCACCTCAATTGCATCTATCAGGTGACGGATACACTACCCTTCTAATAGATTCCATCTCAGCCGACTCGAATAGTTCAAGTATGCGTTATATGATTTTTGATACGGTAAGTTATACTTGGATCGATCAATCCGGTAGATTGGCCACACTGGATACGATGCTTGGAACGAAATCAGATTGGCGATCAATACTTGTTTCAGGGTTAGTAAGCGGGACTGATTATTGTTTTGCGGCGATTCCAATAAATGGAGCGGGTATTTCCGGTGAAGCAAGTCCACCGACACATATCACTACGAATAATCCAGATACAGGAGGGCCGGACTCGTTCGGCTACCGTTATATCACGTCTAATGCCCCGGACGGACCGGCATTCAAGTGGTTAGCAAATACCGGATCGAATATGAACTACCCAACTTTTGGAACTCCCGATGACGGATACTACGGGCCAATCGATATTGGATTTGATTTTCAATTCTACGGAACCGTATATACTCAATTCTACATCAGTACAAACGGATACATTTCTTTTGGGCAAGGTTCGTCACAACGACCGATATTCGGTAGCTGGCCTGAACTCGGCTGTCCAGCAGGGATTTTCTTCTGGGGATGCGACGGCAGTATAGGTGGGACAAGTGTGCGCTGTCAAAATATTTCGGGCGAACTCAACCAGATGGTTATTAATCTGGATACTTATCATACATGCGGTACATATTCAACACCAACGATTTCTTGTCAGATTATTCTCAATGAACAAAGTGAGATAATGCTTCAGTATCAAGATTATGTCGGTTATCCCCAACAAAGTTATCCGGGGAATATTGGCCTTCAAACGAGCAACGGTAACGATTACAATTTCGCCTACTGCAATTCATGGAGTCACATACCTGCAACGGGTACGGCCATATTGTTTTATAGTTTGGGAAAACCATCCAATCCCTCACCACCTAATGGTGCCGTTAACATTCCCACGAATTCTTTAATCGGATGGCATCAAGCGTCATTAGCAATCGGTTATAATGTTTATTTTGGAACGGTGAACCCACCTCCGACTCGCGTTTCTTACCGCCAAACCGGTCTCGATTTTGCCCCGACTATGTCACCGAATACGACATATTTCTGGCGAGTAGTCGCAATTAAAGATTTGCCGCAAAGCGAGTCTAATTCCAGTCCAATTTGGTCATTTACAACCGGTATGGGCCCTGCGCCATTAGCGCCGACGAATTGTGTAATCGATTCTGCCGCAGACGCCACAATAAATTCCCTGCATTTACATTGGACCAGTACTACTGGAGGTTCCGAGCGCGGATTCTATGTTTACAGCTCTACCGATGGCGCAAATTTCACGATCCGAGATTCGGTGGGTTCGAATGTTTTGGATTATACAAATACCGGTTTGCAACCGAATAAAAAATATTGGTACCGAATATACTCTTATAATGAGAATTACCCTTCGATGCAATATGCCGAAGGAACCGGTTATACGTTAGCGTGTACACCGGGTATGCCCACATTTTATTCCGCAACCCCGAATGGGATTTCGATGAATTTCGGAGCATCAGTACGAAACGGTAATTCGGTAAGCACCGAATACGCGATTCGTTTGACGAATATAGGACTTTACTTGCAAGCGAACGGTTGTCCTGATACCGGAATATTTTGGCGAACAGCGGTACAATGGGGTGACCCGACGCGATTTCATAACCTGCACTCCAATACCCTGTATACAGTTCAAATCGTTGCGAGAAACGGCGCAAATATCCCTACTGCTTATGGAGCGGTTGATTCGTTCAGTACAATTACCGGATTAACCGGAATAAAATATATCGGGGGTAGTCATCCCGATTACCCAACAATTCGTGCCGCAATCGACGCTGTTAATTTAATCGGAACAGGTACAGGTGGAGTAACTTTTCTTATTCGCGGCGGTACTTATAACGAATTGCCCGACTCAATTTTACCATCATCATTGTCTTCCCCTTTGACTCCAATCGCCTTCAAACCGGCGGATACGTTGGGAGTCACGATAAATTTATCTTGTAGCGAAACTGCGCAGTATGGCTTAAAGCTTTTCAATGTGAATAACGTTACTATCGATGGTGGAATCCCGGATTATGCCGGAAGAAAATTTATCTCGGTATTTGCAAGCGGATTGAATGGCTATACCGGGCTCTGGTTCGCGAATGGCGCTTCGAATTGCTGCGTGAAAAATTGTGTTATTGGGGCAGGTAGTAACCTAACAAGTTCTTTTATGGCGGTGCGAGTTGGTAATAACGTAGAACAAATACCTGATGCGGCTTGCAACAACGATTCCATCATCAACTGCAGCATCACCGGCGGATATTATGGTATGTATTTCTATGGTAACTCCACGGGATTTCAGAATTTGTATGTAGCCAACAATGTTATATCCAATTACACCTATATGGGCGTCTTTATATATAGTGTTTCCAATTCACTGTTCCTACATAATGAAATAGCGGGCAGTACCGGTAGGTCTTCGGTGTACGGTATTTTTAGCTCGACAACAGTTAATATTTCTAATATCTTCGATGGTAACTGGATTCATGGATTGGTGGCCAATTCCGGCTTCGCTTACGGTATTTATTTAAATCATGGTATAGGGACTCTCGTTACGAATAATATGATCGATCTCGCACCAACGAGAAGCGGTACTGTTTACGGAATATTCGCGGGTGCAGACCCGGCGAATATTGTCAACAACACCATCCACATTGCCGGATCCGCTGGCTTTACGGATGTGAGTTCCGCAGCGCTTTTTCTTTCGAGCGATATTTCGCAGGATACGATTGCGAATAATATTTTTATCAATGAACGCGGCAGCGGATTAAACGCATCTTATTACAACGCCTGTATTGCAACTCCACATGCGTACTCCAATACACTTTTCAATTATTGCGATTATAATGCGATGTCGAACGCAAACGATACCACGCTCGATAACCGTTATGTGGCGCATTTCGGAACGAACGGATATAACCTGATTTCGGATTTACGGCAAATACCGGGTTATTTGTGGGATTCGCACTCGATTAATTACATGCCGGTATTTTTAAATTCTTCCGATTTACATATCGATCCATCGCAACCAACTTTAGTCGAAAGCGCCGGGTTGCATTTACCATACGTGGTAAAAGATTTCGATGGCGATCTGCGGGATTCATTGCACCCTGATATCGGATGCGACGAGGGTAATTTTATACTGCTAACCGTAAGCAGTCCGAACGAAAACAGTCCCCGACAATTTGAGCTGTCCTCGAACTATCCGAACCCCTTCAATCCGGTGACGCAGATTTCATTCACGTTACCGTTATCGAGTAGAGTAACTTTCGAAGTATTCGATGCGACGGGTAGAAAGGTAATAAATGTGCTTGCAAACGAAACAGTAAGCGCAGGACGGCACACCATTGTGCTTGATGCGGCTAAGTGGGCTACCGGGGTGTATTTTTATCGAATTGAAGCCGGAAAATATATGGCGACGCGAAAAATGGTTTTACTAAAGTAAATATGCTTGAAATTACATAAAAGGGAGGAGGAGCTCCTCCCTTTTTATTATAGAAACAATCAAGCCGAGCGTAATGCGGTTACAATGTTCATTCTTGCCGCACGGGCTGAAGGAAGAAATCCACCGAGGAAACCCATCGCAACGCCAAAAATCAAAGATGAGATGATGATGGATGGCGACAATGCAAAGGAAAAAGCAATTTCGGAAAACGAAGAGTAATTTAACGTAGATATCTTAAAGAACTGCAGCACCGACGCAATCAGTAT
The DNA here is from genome assembly GCA_964589795.1 of uncultured bacterium. Lineage (GTDB taxonomy): Bacteria > Electryoneota > JAOADG01 > JAOADG01 > JAOADG01. Next base: position 18,092 of record CAZPUW010000001.1, on the reverse strand, counting down.
TCCGATGACAGCACCGGTGAAGGCGATTAGAATAGATTCGGCAAGAAATACAGTTAAGATGCTGCGTCGATTGAACCCTAAAGCGCGCATGGTGCCAATCTCGATAGTACGATTCGCGACTGCGCCATACATCGTTATCATGGCACCGACCGTTGCACCGATACTGAAAATCACTGTAATAAAAATTCCAATGATTTTAATGAATCCGGCAAGCATTTCCGATTGCTTCGAATAATAGGTTTGTTCAATTTCCGGTTCGAATTGCTGAAGCCGAATATCGGTTTGAAATAGTTGCTTGAATTTGTCGTAGTCTTCGGGATGCTCTAATTTTAGAGTTACGGAAGAGGCGCTGTTTCCCCGATTAAACGCATCTTGAAGTTGAGTAGAGTTGCCGTGTATCTCCGATTCGAAGCCACCACCATTTGAGGTAAATATCCCGACAATTTTCCATTCATTATTTGCGAATTTAATAGTGCTACCGATTTGCGCACCATTAAATTTTTTGGAAATCGGTTCACCGACGATTAGCTCACGCAACGAAGGATTAAACATTCTCCCTTCGATGATATGCAATTGCGGGCGCAGTTTTTCGCTGCCGGGTGAAACTCCGCGAACCGTCACATTACTCATACCGCCACTTGCATAGCTTAAATTGATAACGACGACCGGCTCACTGGAAATAATCGGGCTGCCATCGACATTATGTGCGACACCCGGAAGGGTGCGGATAATATTTTGGGCGTCACCGGTCACGATACTCGATATCTCATTGTTGGACCCTTTCCGGACAACGATAACATTTTCTTTCGAACCGGTCGCTGTCATTGTTTTTTCCACTCCATGCGCCATCATTAGTACCGCAGTGAATACAAACACTACTAAAGCGATTCCAATAATGGTAAACAATGCAGTCATTCTGCGCATTTGTAGATTTTTTCTCGAATAAATGAAGGGAATACTCATCTCTCACTCATTTCTTTTGTTCGACTAAATTCTCTTATCCCACGTACCGCAAACCATCTACGATTTTGGTGATAGCGGCTCGTCTAACCGGGAAGATGGCGGATGCAAATCCAACTATCGCAACTGCGATAATCAGAAAAACAATCGTTACCGGTTCCACTTCAAATACTGGAAACATACCTTTCGGAATAAAAGTAGCAATTCCGTTTACTATCGGCACAGTAAGCGCCAACCCTATGGCGCCGCCGAGCACGGATAGAATCAAGGATTCACCGATAATCAAGCCGGCTATCTGTGAAACGGAAAACCCTATCGTTTTGAGAATAGCGTATTCACGCGTTCGCTCGCGAGCCGACATCATCATGGTGTTGGCAAGCACCAGCATGATAATTGCGACAATCGTAAACGACATTACATTCATACCGTTTATAATGGCACCGGAAGAAGAAATGAACCCTTGTTGAAAAGCATTCTCGGTTTCCGTTTTCGTTTCCGCCGGGGAATTTTTAAACAGGGCATCGATTTGCTCGGATGCTCCGGCAGAATTATTAGGGTTGTCGATCTTCACGACGTACCACCCAACTTCATTGGCACGACCGGGCGACTCTTGTAACATCCGCTCGTTCAGGTAATCCCAGCGGAAAAACATCTGGGTCGCGTCGGTTGTTTTAAATTTGGGTTGATAAATACCGCGAATGACAAATTCCCATTTACCGGGAAAGATGTCGCCATCGAGAGTCATCATATCGCCGACTTTTAAGTTGAACGACTTGGCAATATCCCGTCCGATAATACAAGAATTTCGCTCATGCTGGAAGTTATCCATCTCCCCTTTGGAAACATCAAATTCGGGGTACACATCAAAAAACGTCGTGGGATCGACCGCCATGCGAGCGAAGAAGTTCTTCTTGTCGATATACGTCCCGCCAAACCAATTCGCAAAACAAATTTTCTTTACGCTGGGAACCGAAGCAATTTTGTCGCGATATGCAAATGGAAGCGGGAAAATAAACGACACCGCTTGACGCACTACGAGGCGGTCGGGTACTGTTGCATTGACACCTGAATACCACGCGGTAACCACGGTGCGTAATACACCGAATGCGATAACTGCTACTGCAATACCGATAATGGTTAAAAATGCCCGGAACTTGTGTCGGAACGAATTCTTAAATATCAGTTTTAGGAGTTTCATTTCGACACCTCGATTAAATCCCCCTTCTCGAGATGGCGAATCACTTTTGCGCTTTCTGCGGCGTGCGGATCATGCGTCACCATTATGATGGTTTTGTCGAATTCTTCATTCAACCGCTTAAGAAGAGTCAGGATTTCTTCGGCTGAATGTTTGTCGAGATCGCCGGTGGGTTCGTCAGCAACCAGTATCGACGGGTCGGTAACAATAGCGCGGGCGATAGCGACACGTTGCTCCTGACCGCCGGATAGTTGTTTTGGATAATGATTCATACGGTCGGCTAATCCGACAATCGTGAGCGCCGTCTCAACATGTTTTTTGCGTTCCGCTTTCGATAATTTCGTCAAGAGGAGCGGTAGCTGAACATTTTCAAAAGCTGTGAGTACGGGAATGAGATTGTAGAATTGGAAAATGAATCCGATATGGTTTGCGCGCCACTTCGCTAATGCCGATTCATTCATTTGGGCGATATCGGTTCCATCGACACTGACTGCGCCTTTGGTGGGACGGTCGATTCCGGCGATGAGGTTGAGCAAAGTAGATTTCCCGGAACCGGAAGGGCCCATCAGCGCCAAGTATTCGCCACGGTCGACGTTCAAATTAATATTATTGAGTACGGGTATTTCCATACCGTCACGCCAATATGATTTAGCGATGTTTTTGATTTGGATTAGTTCTGCCATGGATTGCTCCCAACCATTTGTACGATTTGAAAGTTATCTTCTAATTAGTCGGTGTTGACTTTTACGCCGTCGGTTATTTTCTCGTCGAAATTTTGGATAACGCGATCACCTTGATGAATGCCGCTTTTTATTTCGGTGAAACCGTCAAATTTAATTCCGGTTGTAACTACGACTTCTTTGGCTTTTTTGTCGGTTATGATATATACAACCGATTTACCATTACGGTTAGCTATAGATGCATCAGGAAGAACTAAAACCGGCGGTTCATTTGTCACGGTTTGAGTCTCTTTCTGTTTCAAGAATAGCACTTTGGCACTCATTTCGGGGAGAACACGCTCATCGTATTTTTGAAAGCCGACTTTGACGAGAACGGTTCCCTTTGCCCGGTCTGCGGTCGGCACGATGCTTGCAACAAAGCCGGAATATCGGCGCGAGGGATATGCATCCAATTCAATTTCGCATTCTTCGTTTAAAGTTATCTTCTCGATGTTCGCTTCAGAGACATCAGTTTCCACCTGTAACGAACCAAGATCAGCAATCGAGACAACGGCGGCGCGGGCATTCGCGCCAGCAGCAAAAGGAGCAACCATCTCACCGACGTCGGCATCTTTGGTTAATACGGTACCGTCGAACGGTGCGCGGATGACGGTGTTTTCCAAAGCTACTTGCGCCGAAGTAAGTTGGGCTTTCGCTAAATCGATAGACGCAACAGCTTTATTATAATTCGATTCGGCAGATTCTAAGTCGGATTGCGTTGCAGAACCAGAATCGTACAACTTTTTCTGGCGTTCATACGTGTTTTTTACTTCGTTAAGATTCGACTGGTTGAGCGATAGTGTTGCTTTCGCGGCCTCTAACTGGGCCTTAATATCATCGTCCTGCAACCTCGCGATGATTTGATCTTTTTTGACTTTGTCGCCCTCTTTGACAGCAAGGTAAACCATCAAGCCAGTTCCTTTGGAAGCAACGGCGGCTTTTCGTTGCGCCACGACGTAACCACTTGCTGAAAGGAGTGCAAGATTATCACTCGGCGACCGCATTTCCGCAGTAACCAGTTTCACATCGATGGTTTTCGAGAACACGGTATTTTTTACGGCGATAGCGATAATTATTAAGACAATAACCGAGAGAACGATGCCTACCGGTTTCAGGTACGACACTTTTCGGGTAGTCGTTTCTACTTCATTCTTATGTTGACGTTCGATCCTCAGAGACGAGAGATCTGCTTGTTCGGTACTCAAAGATTTTCCTCTTTTTTATTCTACTGATATCAATCTGTTATGTTCAAGTCAGTTAATACGTTTTACCAAGACGAAGCAATATAGTCACCCGACATTCCATAATTGAAAAGTAAGGAGCGATAATATATTATTACGACTACAAGTGCAACTAAAATTTGGAGATACAGTTAAGTTTAACTAAATACACGGATTTATGTGTATTAGAAATTTGCGTGGATGGGAAAGTAGAACGATTGATTGGACAATACTTGACGGTCTTGGGGAAAATTATACCGTACACAAGTTGTGTAATGTTTCCGACGCCTGATTAACCATTGCGGGGAGCGCTTCCATGAGTGCTCGTGTTATTTCACCACCGAGGGTTGTCGTGTCAAAGGTTTCACAAGCGAAGATGTGAAGTTCATGGGGAAACGGGAGAGATAGTTGCTTTGCGATAGCTATCATTTCCGGTAAGCCGGTGTAGTGCGGGGAGGGGGCGACTATTGAACTAAAGTCCGCTGGTGTTAGGTGAAAAATTGTTCCGGGAGGGTTGGTACCGGTTTTTATTGCATCGAGGATAATCGCAGCATCGAAACCGAGGAAATAATCGAGTAAAGCAATACCATGCTCAGAACATTCGACGTATTCAATCGAATGTTTGTTATTAACGGGTATCGGATGGGCAAGCAATTCACGTACCGCAAGCAACCCGATTGCGTCGTCACTGAGCAAATCGTTTCCCAGACCGATAACAAGTATTTTCATTTCATTTTCTTTGGATAAATTTACAAGGATGCGCCGGATATTGCTATCCGGCGTCCCTGTGCTACGTAAATGAATTGGGGGGAATTCATTATACGTTGAAGGTTAGCAAGTAGTGTATTGAAGGTAACAAAGTTGTTGTTGAATCAGTAGTAGTGTCTTGTTGAATGGTTAAGTGGTGCGATTATTTCTCAATCGAGGTCACGCCGGATTTCTTCCAGTTGCGTTCCGGTATTATCAAAAATCCGGAGTATCAGCGGTAATTGTCCCGGTAACGTGTGCGTGGCACAGCCGTGGCATGGGTCGTAGGCACGAAATGCCATCTCTATTTGATTTAAAATTCCATCATCCGCCTTACCATTTTTAATTAACCCCTTGGCGGCTTTATCCACCGACATCGTCATACGCGCAGAATTATTTTGGGTTGCTACTATCATATTCGCGGAAGTTAATACTCCACGTTCGTCAGATTTATAGTGGTGGAAAAGCGTACCACGAGGGGCCTCAACACAACCTATACCTTCGGATGGGATTTGGTTCGGTAATTTGCGAACGTTTTCGGAAATGATTTCGGGGTCATTCGCAAGTTCCTGCATCCGCTCGGCGGCATAGAGCAGCTCGATGAGACGCGCCCAATGATTCGCCAGCGTTTGATGAACGGGACGTCCACCGAGGGTTTGATAAAAGTGTTCATACGCGGCCTGTGCCAGCGGAGTGGAAAAACCCTCAGATGCATTCAATCTCGCTAACGGCGCTACCGCGAAGATGCCGCTGTCGGCACCGTCCGTGAACCCCTTCCAACCGACCTTTTTCAGGTAGTTGAATTTCATGTAGCTCCACGGTTCAACCCGTTCTACGATGTTATCTCGATATTCTTTCGGGTCAAACTTAGCAAACTCTTTTCCTTCGGGCGTGACGACCCGAAGCTTACCGTCGTAAAAGTTTACTTTGTTCTTCTCATCGACCATTCCCATATAATAAGTGCGATGAGTATAGGCATCGGATAAAATCAAATCGACATAACCGGAATTTTTCAGGACGATGTCGTTGAATGCCTTCAAACTGAAATTGGCGAATTCTATTGCATGTTTCGCACCGGCGATATATTTGGTTTGTTCATCAGCAGTCATGCGCTTCGCGACGCCACCGGGTAAACCAAATACAGGATGGATAACTTTTCCACCTAAGAGCGAAATCAACGAGCGCATTTCTTTGCGCAGACCGATAACTTCCTTACCGATTTCCAAGCCAACTTTGCCAATAACACCCACGATGTTGCGCTCACCGCGCGGGGCAGTCGGACCAACGATAAAATCGGGACCGCCAAGGAAATAGAAGTGGAGAGCATGATCTTCGACGTAAAAAATACTGTAAATCAGTTCCCGTAATTTCTTCGCCGCCGATGGTGCATCCACTTTGTATAAATCATCGAGTGCTTTGGTGGAAGCCATGTGGTGTGCAGTCGGGCAGACACCGCAGATACGGGAAGTAATTTGCGGCATATCTTCGGCGGGACGTCCTACGGCAAATTGTTCGAAGCCGCGTAGTTCCGGGACTTGCAGATATGCGTGTTCAACGTTCCCTGAATCATCGAGGAAGATATCGATTTTCCCATGTCCTTCAAGTCGGGTGATGGGGTCGATGGTTATTTTCGAGCTCATTTCGAAACCTCTGCTTTTCCATTGTTCTGTGGCAGTGCATGTAAGAATGATGCTGCAAGGGAATAGCGATAAAATGTACCAGCAGGATCGACGACCATTCTAATCAATTTTTCGATTTGTTCGTCTTCGTTTGCACTCAACGCGGTTGCCGTCGCAGAAAGCGCTTTCGCTCCGAAATCGCGGATGCGGCTGATCGGGCCGAGACAACCGGTGCATGGCATATTGCCGTTTATACACGCCGAATCACAACCGAGCCGTGTCGTCGGACCCATACATAAGAGACCTTGTGAGAGCAAGCATTTTTCAGAATCGACGATGATTTCAGAGGGACGATAGAATCGTTCTAACTCGATTTTATCCGGTTTAGTTGCTTTACGTGGGCATTCGTCGCATTGGGTTTGATCGGGAGCGAGCACTGTACCTTTTTCGGGAAGCTTGTTCTCGAAGATTGCGGTGAGTGCGGCTAAGACCAATTTTCCGGGAGGGGGACAACCGGGGAGGTAATAATCGACATCGATACACTGATCAAGGGTTTTTGTTACTGCGAACAGTTCGGGAAGGGTTGCCTCTCCTTCAGGTACTTTCGATACCGTCTGAGGGTAAGTATGTTCGGGGTTTACCGTTGAAAAGACATTGCTATATGCCGCATCCAATGTCGCTTGTTTTGGATACAGATTTGCAAGACCCGGGATACCACCCTGATGCGAACAACTGCCGAATGCGATAACCATTTGTGATTTTCGCCGTAACAATTCCGCCATTTCAAGTTGCTCGGAACTGCGAATGGCGCCATTTATAAAGCATACTGCCAATTCGCCGTCCTTCATCGCAACGACATCTTCTTTTTTGAAATCCATGGCACATGGCCAGAACGCGATATCGACGATTTGGATTACATCGAGGACACCTTCATTCAAATCGACGATTGCTTCTTCGCAGCCACCGCAAGCGGCACACCAATAAAATCCAACTTTGGGCTTACTCATGCGACTGCCTCCTTTTTTGGTTTGACAGGAGCAGCGTCATGAATTTTCTCTTGGAGTTGCAACGGTTCGAGGTTCAACGGGCCCAGTTTTCTGAGTTGTTCCGTCATCTCGTTCATAACCTTTTGCACGCGGTCACCTTCTGACGCTGAAATCCATTCAAGGCGCATCCGCTCTTCTTCAATTCCGAACTGCTTTACCAAATGTTTGAGAAGTTTGAACCGGCGAAGGGCTTTGTAATTTCCTTCCTGATAGTGACAGTCTCCGGGATGGCATCCACCGATTAATACACCATCGGCTCCCTGACGAAATGCAGAGAGAATAAATTGCGGGTCGAGACGACCTGAACACATAATTCGGATGACACATGCATTTGGCGCGTAGGTCATACGTGCCGTACCGGCAAGGTCAGACGCCGTGTATGTACACCAGTTGCAAAAGAACGCAACAATGCGGGGTTCGAACCGACCGTCTTTGCCATACGGTTCGACTTTAGTTGTATCAGACATAATCCATCACTCCTTCGATTTCCTCGAAGATTTGCTCGTCCATGAAGAGGTGTTGTTGCAATGCCGCCGATGGACAGCTCGCTACGCAAGTACCGCACCCTTTACACAGAGCACCATTGACTTGCGATGTATTGGTTTCGTGATTGAAAGAAATTGCAGAATACGGACAGAGTGCGACGCACATCCGACAACCGGAACAAACTTCTTCATCGACGAATGCAGTGTTCGGTTCAAGTTCGACAAAACCGGCGTCGATAAGCGCAAGGGCTTCTGCCGCCGCCGCACCAGCTTGGGCGACGGTATCGGGGATATCCTTCGGCCCTTGGCAGGCACCGGCAAGAAAGACACCGTCAGTAAACGTTGATACCGGTGCAAGTTTCGGGTGGCGCTCGAGGAACCAGCCCTCTGAACTGCAACTAATATTGAATTTGCGGCGAACATCATCAGCATCTGCTTGCGCTTCCATGCCGACAGAAAGAACAACCATATCAACCGGTATGCGGCGTACGACGCCAAGCAGGGTATCTTCCGCACGTAAAATCAGTTTGCCGGTTTCTTCCGGGGTAGCCGCCCAACCGGACACTTCCGCGACACGTCCGCGTATGAAATGGACACCTTCATTGAGAAGCTTATCGTAAAATTCTTCGTATCCTTTACCCGGTGTTCGCATGTCGATGTAGAAGTTGTACACTTCAGCACCCGTACGTTCTTTTATGAGGTGTGCCAGTTTCAGAGAATACATGCAGCAGACACGAGAACAGTATTTATTCGTTTTCGCGTCACGGCTACCAACACAATGTATGATACCAACCGATTTCGGTTTGGTTTCTCCATCGCGCAACGTCACTTCGCCGCCGGTCGGTCCCGATGCATTTACCAAGCGTTCCACTTCGATACTGGTGAATACGTTGTCGAATTTACCGTAGCCGTATTGTTGCATTCGACCGGCATCAAAAGTTTTAAATCCGGTTGCAAGGATAATCGAACCGACTTCTACTTCTTCGATTTTCTCTTTTTGGTCAAAGTCGATGGCGTTTCGCTCGCAAGCATCGACGCACGGTTTCTTGCATTTGCCACGGAGGAGAAAACTACAAGTGTTGGGGTCGATGAGCACTACCGGTGGAGTCGCTTGCGGAAACGGCATATATACCGGTTTGCGTTTGCTAAGCCCCATATTGAATTCATCGGGAAACGTCGGCTTTTTAAATGTGCATTTATCGACGCATTCGTTGCATCCGACGCACAATTCTTCGATGATATATCGTGGTTTACGACGCACTTTTACGGTGAAATTACCAACAAATCCAGCAACCGATGCTACTTCCGAGTAAGACCACAAGGTGATGTTCTTGTGGGATCGGACTTGCGACATTTTCGGGGTAAGAATACAAGCGGCACAATCGAGAGTTGGAAAGGTTTTGTCGAACTTCGCCATATAGCCACCGATGGTAGGTTCGCGTTCGATTAAATAGACTTTTTTTCCGGCGTCGGCAAGTTTTAACGCAGCATGAATCCCTGCGATACCACCACCCACTACCATTACGTTCGGGTTAACGGGAACATGGGCTTTTTCTAACGGCATCGCATAAGCGACTCTGCGTATTGCACCAGCGACCAACTCTTTCGCTTTGATTGTAGCACCAATTTTATCGGCAGTCACCCAACTTACGTGTTCGCGGATGTTTGCCATCTGGAAATAGTAGGGATTGGCATCGCCCGCTGCAGTGGCGCGTTGGAAAGTTGCTTCGTGCATCAACGGTGAACAAGAAGCGACGACAACACGATTGATTTTACCAGATTTTAAATCCTGCTGAATTAAATCCTGCCCCGGATCGGAGCACATGAATTTGTATTCGGTCGCAATTGCGACGTGAGGCAATGTTTGTGCGAACTCGATTACCTCTTTGACATTTACTTTCGAGGCAATGTTGATACCGCAATGGCAAACATAAACGCCGATTTTTATTTCTTCAGCGTGGTGCCCGTTCTTATGTAACATTTGTGTCATGCCTCCACTCGCGCAGATAGATTGGACAACGATTTCAGCGGCATAAACATCCGTTGCATTCCCAATGCTTTATCGGAAAGACCGAGGGCATGTCCAAGTACTTGCGTGAAGTATGCGACTTCCATGTCGACGTTTTCTTCAAATTCCTTGCTCATCACACCTTGGAAACATTCAAGATTGAACTGGCATAATGGGCAGGCGGTAACGATGATATCGGCACCTTGTAACTTCGCTTCGCGCAATAAGATGTAACTCAACCGCATTCCGACTTCGCGGATGGTGCCGGTTAGCGAACCACCACAACAACGGGCTTTGAGCTCCCAGTCGATAGTTTCCGCACCGAGTGCCTGCATCAGTTTATCCATAGTCTGCGGATTGCGCTGATCGTCAAATTCGGCATAGGGACGCACAATCTGACATCCGTAGTAACAAGCTACTTTTAGTCCGCTCAACGGTTTTTTTATCCGGTTCTTAATCGCATCCAACCCGATATCGTTTACCAGTACATCAAGCGGGTGGCGGACCTGAACGGTGCCGTTGTAATTCATCTCGGCGGCATTAAGTGCACCGTTGATTTTCTGGTTGATTTCGGCGTATTCGGCCATCCAATGCTGGGTTTTCTTTAAAACGAGATAACAAGCATTACAAGGCGCGACTAATTGTGGTGGCTGGGTTGTATCCTGATTTTGTTCTTCGCAAAGTGCAAGATTACGAGCGGCAAGGGCAAATGCGCGCGATTCATCCACGGACATATACGCAGTAGCGCCGCAGCAATTCCAATTATCGAGTTCGTGCAACGGCGTATTCAAAGCATCGAATACAGCCAATACGGATTCCTCATATACACGTCCCGAGCCCTTCAACGAGCAACCGGGGAAATAATTATACTTCATGATGCGATCCCCTTTTCGGCGATTTTAATTTCATGTTTATCTAAACCACCGTTGACTGCTTTCAAGATTGTGTGCAGGTCGCCCTTTCCACCTTTATTGTACCGGACTTGTTCCGGTTTGAAACCGAGCCGTCCGCGAAGCAAGAGTTTGATACCGAGTCCGGCGGATTTGAACATGGAAAATGGATTGGCTTTTAGTACGGCTTTCATAATCAACAACCCTTCGGTTGTCCGGCCATAGCGAAGAACTTGATTAAAAAACTCACGGGCAAGAATAGGTATCGGGAATCGCTTTTTATAGACGTGTTCTTTGATTGCCCGTTGCTTTACCGCATACATGATGTCAGTAATTTTGATTTCTTTGGGGCATTCGACTGTACAAGCATAACAAGACGCACACAGCCATGTCGTATAGCTTGTCAGTACTTCTCCTTTGAATCCGGCACGAACCATACCGATGATTTTTCTCGGCGAGTATTCCATATAAGAACTGAGTGGACAAAGCGCACTGCAGTTTCCACACTGGATACACGAGAAGAGTTTCTCTCCACCCGGTAATGCGGCAATTTCCCGGGCAAATTCGGGATCGACTTCCGCTTGGTACTTAACTTTTTTCCAACCGTGCCATTCCATCTTATGCATGCCTTTCGTCGGCGTTTGACTTAAGTAATTGAAATAACGAATATGATAAATAGTTCACATGTTTACACATGCGTACTACACCACCAGAAAAGACATTTTGGTCGCATATTACGCTGAAACATTACGAAAATCGCGAAAATTTGGAGTGAGGCGGATTTTGCGGTAATGCTGTATTGAAAAAACAGAAGTAAACCTTACAACGTGTAGGTTTGCATCGGGGAGTTGAGTGTGTGAACTACTTCACAATCAAAGAACGAAATCTCACCAAAGTCAAAATACGAAACAGAATCACTATCTTCAAATTACGCTTAACGTTTTGTATATAAGTAGTATACGTTTATACGAATATCTCGCCCGTTTATTTACAATAAAACTAAATTTTCAAGATCGTTGTTCAAACTTTCACACTTTCTCTAAAATTTAGAGAAAGTAAGTGACAATGCCTGACGTTTTGTTTATTTTTACCGTACTAATCGAACAACGCGAAAGGTGCTTTTCAACTTGCAGACGACCACTCCTAATTCTTCCTACTCGTTTTTGATACTCATCATTCTCTGCTTGTGGCTTGTAACTCCAGCATTTGCGACAAATCATAGCTCGCTGCCTCGCGGTTACCTTTCATCTCCTCCAACTATCGAACGAAATGGTGGTCCTGATGAATTCGGATACACTTATAAGGATCAAGCGGAAAGCAACGGGCCGGTATTTAGTTGGATTCCATTGAGTGCGCCGGTTGTACTCTTGAATTCAAGGCCGCCTTGGATCGGGACGGGCAATCCGTTAGACAATGATTATTCCGGGCCGTTCTCAATTGGATTCGATTTCGATTTTTATGGTACGACGCACTCCCAATTTTATATCGGAACCAATGGATACATCACTTTTGAAGCCGGAAGCTCAGTCATTCCTTCGGTTGGAATTTGGCCAACTACCGGATTACCCGATGCAATCTGTTTCTGGGGTCAGGACAATGCACTGCTTTCGTTTTCGCTGGTACGTTACCAACTCATAACGGGAACACAGAATAAGTTAGTTATTGAGGTGGACAGTTTGGTGGCAGCAAATGCCAGCAGCCAACGATTGTCCGCTCAAATTGTACTATATGACGATGGGCGGATACTGCTTCAGTACCGTGGATTTCGAAATGGAATCCGCACCAACTTTCCGGGTAACGTCGGCATCCAAAGTGCAGGTGGTGTTTACAGCGTGGCATACAGTACAACAGCGACCAACGCTCCAAATTCATATAGTGCAATCGAATTTATTCATCCATGTAATCTGCTATCACTTACCAGCCCTTTGAACGGCACAATAAGTCTTTTACCCTCACCCTTAACTCTTTGTTGGACAGGTGGAAGTTGTACTGATTCTTATGATGTGTATCTTGATACCACAATCGACAATGTTACTAATTCAAATCCTTCCGCTTTAGTTGCGAGTGAACAGACATCCACCTCTTTTACCTTCTCACCGCTCAATCATCAACAGTATTATTGGAAAGTCGTGGCCCACGGAACACAACCGGAAGTGTTATCCAGCCCTGTGTGGTTGTTTAACACATGGCAACCATTAACGGGTACCAAAACGATTGGTGGAACAAACGCGGATTTTATTTCATTTTCGGCGGCATTGAATGTTTTGGCGCAAGCGGGAGTGGGGAGCGGTGGTGTTGAATTCGAAGTTTTACCGGATACATACAATGAGCAAGTTATTGTAAATGACATTCGCGGAACAAACTCTTCTAACCCGGTCGTGTTCCACAAATCGAGTGGAACAGTGACAATTTGTCCTTCGACCACATCTGCCGAAGGTGCAGGGGTGAAACTGAATGGTTGCCGGTGGGTAACTTTCGATGGTATCGATATAAATGACACCAGTAGAGGTAGCAACCATCTTGAGTATGGATACTGGGTAACTAATGCAACAACAACTCAGGGGTCGCAGTACAATACCGTTAAAAACTCGTCGATAAAATTACGAAAGGATTTTGTCACGTATGGTATGTATCAGAATTTTAACGCAAATGCTTACCCCTCTTCTAATGACGGTTCGCAAAGTTTCAATAAGTATATCAATCTGAAAATCTCTTTATGCAGAAACGGAATCTACTTAAATAGTAATACCGATTTTCAGGACACCGATATAGAAGTTGGTAGCGATAGTGGAGGTATAGGTTACAGAAACCGATTTACAATCGGGGCGTTGCCTAATGATACAATCGGGGGTCCCGGAACAGCGTGTGGTATTTATCTCTTTAATCTGAATGGCTTGTCGATTCATGATGTCGATATTACGAAAATGATTACAACAAGTCCGGGTGTTTACTCGATTTATGGAATCAACAATTATCAACCTGCGGGTCCGGTGGTTGTCAATAACTGTAGGATTTTCAATCTAACAACGACACATCCAACTTCATTTAATAGCGTTTACGCTATCTACCAATTTAATCCGATAAATGCGTCATGCCGGTATTTTAATAACATGATTTACGATCTTCGGGCGAATTCCAATTCCGGTAGTGCTACTTCGACATATTATGTGTTTGGTATTAACAATATTTTAGGAGACTGTACTTTCGACAACAACACCGTGTTAATCGATCAGGGCATCGGTGCTAACTTGAATTGTTCTTCAAGCGCTATTTATCTGAGCTCAGGGAATGACACGTTAAGAAACAATATCATTGCGAACATAACGGGAAGCCAGTCTGCGGTTGCCCATCATATAGGTATTTATTGTAATGGTACGACTTTGGTATCGAATCATAACTGCTTCGATATTCCTACACTAAATGATGGCGGTTATGTAGGATTTTACAATGGATATAAAACAACAATCGATGTTTGGCAACAATCCGCATCGAACCTTGATGACTTTTCGGTTAGCGGGGATCCACATTTCGTATGTATGACATTTCCGTCTAATCCCCATATTTGCAATAATCAGGATTTACCGATAGTCGAAAGTGCTGGGATCCCTTTACCCTATATCAACAATGATATCGATAACGATGCTCGAAATATGATTGTTCCGGATATCGGTGCGGATGAGGGAGATTTCTGTTATGTGGCGCCGACACCTCCGAGTGAACCGGTCATTTCCCTCGAATACGTGAAGCGGACTCAATACGGTGATACTACTGATGTAACGATTTACTGGTCGCGACCAAGTGGTTCCGTATCGGGTTACGAAGTGTACCGAGATTCGAATAGTGGATTATTTGAAACAAACCCGGAACGTTTAATAAGTACAATAAATGACCCGGCAATACTTGAATACCACGATATAAGTGTCACGGGACATTTCTATTACCGGGTCGTTTCATTTAACTCGACGGGCACGACCTCGAATCGTTGAGAAAACTCTGTTACTATGTGTTGGTTTATTTATTCGATAGAAGAGAAACTACAGAATAAGGTTCGAACGCAATTAGAAATGAAATATGCTATCTATCAGTTGTGAAATATAGAAGTTGTTTGGTAACACAGAAAAACCTTTTTACTAATTAGTAACAACAGATCTCTGCTCAACGAGACTCTTTTCCTCGCAGAGCCAATCTTGTCGGACGCAACTCTAATTGGTCGAACTTTTCAGACAGGTTAGTTGGAAGCACAACACTTCAATCCTTACTTTACCAACAGACCAACCGGGATAACTTTTCTGCATTTGCTTTCGATTATTGATGATTCATTTGTGCGGTAAGCACTTATTTCTACTCATTACTCTTTTCATTGGCGATTTATCTTTGTATAAAGCGAACGTCAACAAATCGAGTTTTGCAAAATCTTAATAAATTCTAACGATTGTTTTTATAACTTTGTACAAATCTGAAATCGAATCTTTTACACAGGAGTGAAAAATGAAACGTTCGTTACCGTACGTTTTCTCAACGATGACTGTATTGTTGTTATGGGCCTTGGCGTCGACAACAATAGCAGCAACTCTCACCGACGTATTTGTTCCGCAATATATTCAAGGATTAAACACTACAAATACAACTCGTATACCGTATGTGTACAGGGTGGCATTAACTGGTCTAACCGCCAATGCGAGTTATAGATTCTTTAATGCGGTAATCATTTCAACTGACAACGCAACTTCAAACGGTGCTGGAAATATGATTTATGCAACTTCCGATCCGTTTACTCATTCCTCGACGCAATCGGTATCAACAGCCGGTGCCTATTCCACTTTTACGACCGATGCCACCGGTTCAGCCACACTATGGCTAATAACTGAACCGACAGCAAATGCAACGCGTTTTATTCCTGGTATTACCCTTAACATGCGCATATTGCTCAATGACGGAGCGGGTGGTGGTTCTGTAGTTACGCGGTTAACGACTACCAATACATTAACGGTTGAAAACTTTACCGGTGCCAGCAATTTGATTACTGGTCTTCGGGGTGTCATTCCGGGTGCAAATCCGAAGGATATGGTTCTCCTTTACGATAACGTGAGTGGTACCGGACGTCCGATAAGTTCAGGATTTATCGAAAGCGATGGATTTGCGGAGACAGCAAGTTTTGCGCCTTATTATGTGTCAAATGTGGATGGTGTGGCTGGTGCATTCGGTACCATCATGCTTAGTAACAATGCAACAGGCATTCGTCGAATCGAAATTCGTTCGCGTGCGAGTGGAAGCTTGGTTCGTTCGTTTGTCGATGCCAATGGTATTTGGCCAAGTGGTGCAAGCACCGTCAATCAAAGCGGTGGTGCTACGGCGGTGGCAATGGGTGCTGCGGATTTTGCAACTGCGCTCAATGTATCAGCCGGTGGTTCTATCGCCAGTGGTGGTACCAAGGACTTTGGTCATGTCAACGTAAGTGGCGCTCATGCCGACGTTGTTTTCACCATCTCCAATAACGGGCCGGGTTCTTCATCGCTTACAGTTTCTTCAATCTCGGGTGCGAATGCTTCCGATTTCACTTATGTCGGTGGTAACCCAACTTCGATAGGCGGTTATGATGGTTCAAATGCCATGAACCAAACATTCACCGTCCGATTTAATCCGTCAGGTGTCGGTACCCGCAATGCGACGTTGACCATCACGAGTTTGGACGCGAGCAACCCGACCTACACTATTAATCTATCAGGTAGCGGCGACGAATACGGTACAAATCCAATCAACAACCCTAATCCACCACAAAATTCGTGGACACCACCAATTCCGAACGACCCGACTACGAATAACCAACCACCAGTTGGGATAACGTTCCCGGCACAAAACGGCGCCCACTCAAACCCGGCTTCGATATCAGTTGCGCATACTGTAGTCACACCTACGGGTATTACCGGAGTTATCCCGGCAACCAATTTGATTCATAAGTTCTGGACGATTATCCCGAGTTCGGAAAACTTCACGAATGCGACGTTAACTCTTTATTTTACCGCTGCCGATTTACCAGTCGGCATTCCGAATCCGATAACTGCCAGCCCGCGGTTGTATGCGGTTTATTCCGGCGATAACGGCGCAACGTGGCGACCGGTGGATGGTATCATGGGGCCGGACGGAAACGGTCTTTATAGTTATGCCATCGATGGTTTGACGCATTTCTCGGTATGGGGAATCGGAAACGATAATGTTCTACCGGTTGAATTAAGCTCATTCACTGCTTATGCAAGCGATGGGTCGGTATCCGTACAATGGAGAACGGAAACTGAAACCAATAATTCCTTTTTCAGATTGTATCGTTCCACGACACAAGACGTAAATGGTGAAATTGTTGCAGTAGTTCCCGGTCAAGAAAATTCCGCGACCCAACATACATATCAGTATACCGACCGCCATGTGATCAACGGTACAACTTATTACTACCGGTTAGCGGATGTAGGTTCCGACGGTTTGGAACGGATTCATCCAATTATTCTTTCCGCGACACCGCGAGCGACGAGTGCCGGGAATGTGCCAACTCATTATGAATTGGAACAAAACTTTCCAAATCCGTTCAATCCCGAAACAGAAATTCGGTACTCGGTTCCCGAAGCCAGTCATGTTCGTCTGACAGTAGTCGACATAACCGGAACGGTAGTCGCCAACTTATACGAAGGTATGCTTTCGGCTGGAAACTATAAAGCAACATTTAACGGTTCTAAGCTTCCGTCCGGTGTATACTTCTACCGGTTGGAAACTGACAACTATTCCGCAATTCGTAAAATGACGCTTATCAAGTAAGGACGTATTGACTACCAACGCAGCCCCCATTCGGAACGGATGGGGGCTATTGTTTTTAGAAAAAATCGCAAAATACTTTTTTAAGTTGATATTTGCAATTACATGATGTATAATATTGGTACCACAATCTTTTAAATAATGTGCGAGATTTTTATTCAATCGAGGGTACTTTGTTCGCACGGATTAGATTTTTTACTTCATCTCCTTTCCCAGAACAACGAATACCACGTTTTGTGGATTTGTTGCTTGTTTTTTGCAACCCTGAAACAACAAGTTTTACCGCTTTGTATCCAGAATATCCACTATCCCGTTATTAACCAGTTTTAACCTATTACCCACATTCACCGGGAGGTTATGATGTTACGTCTTCGAGTTTTATTGTTAAGTTTGTTTGTTATG